>JACCWY010000227.1 GCA_013697395.1 Chloroflexota bacterium
GAATACGGTCATCGACTGGGTCTCGATCTGACGCAATCCGAGGACGTCGCGCAGGAGGCATTTGCGCGACTTCTCAGACTGAGGCTTGGGCAGAGACCCGACCATCCGCCCGGCTGGTTGTTCCGCGTAGTCCGAAATCTCGCGGTCGACAGCCATCGACGGCAGAGACGGGTCGTTGTCCGCGATATCGGCCCCGCATCGTCTGAGGCGTCTACGCCTGACGCATCCGAACGCGTGTGGGTCTGGGACGCGGTCGATCGACTACCGGAGCGTCAACGGGAAGCGGTCTACCTCCGGTACCGCGCGGGACTCGACTACGCCACGATCGCCACCATTCTGGGAATCACAGAGAGCGGGGCTCGTGCTAACGCGTTCAAGGGCATCGAAGCGCTTCGCGAAGCCATGGAGGAACGGCCATGAGCGACCGGATCGAGCGACATCTCGCGTCAGGTCCCCCGGAAACGGATTCCTATGCGCCGCCGACATTCCAAGCGTCGTTGGAAGCTGCTCGGAAGAGGCAGCCGTCCGTCGCCGCTGGGAGAACGATCTCGTCCTTGGGTCGTGTCCCGTGGAGTGGTGGGAATTGAGCGATCCGTCGTGATCCTCGGCGATGGTGTTTGCGGCGTCGGTCAGGACGCCAGCAGGACGGTCTTCGCTCGTTCCACCTCCTTGGTCGAGCCATCATCGCTGGCCGGGTCAAGCCGGGCCATCGAACCCTCGGACAGATAGCGCCGCTCGGCGATCGCCCACTCGTCGTGGACTTCGAGCAGGACCGCCCCGGCGAGCCGCGTGACGGCCGCTTCGTTGGGGAAGATGCCGACGACGTCGGTCCGGCGCTTGAAGCTCTCATGTCAAGTCGGCGGGTCGTCGGGCGTCGCGGAGCATGGTCCGGTAGATCGCGTTGGAGATGTTGCGCTTGAGGGACGCGCATGGCCTCTCGCCGGGGTGTGTCCGCGCACACGGGCCTGGTCGTGGATCTGGCGGGCGCGCGGCTCGTAGCGGAGCTGGATCATCGCGATGCGGTAGATCGCGGCGTTGAGCCGCCGGTTGCCCCCGCGCGAGAGGCGGTGCCGGACGGGCGCGTCGCCGCCTTCGCCGGAGCTGGCCGGGATCGGCGCCGTGCCATTGAAACGGGCGAAGCCGGCCTCGGTGAAGCGTCGGATGTCGCCGACCTCGACGATGATCTCGGCCGCGGCGCGCGGGGCGATGCCGACCAACCCGGTGAGCGTCGAGTCCGCCTCGTCGACGAGGGCGGCGAGCTCGGCGGTGGCCGCCCTGTCCTGCTCGAGGACGTCGCGCAGCATCGCCACGCGGTGCTCGATCAGTCGCAGGCGCAGGGCAACCGTCGGGTCGGTCACTCCGCTGGTGTCGAGGCGGCAGAGCGAGTTCACCCGAGCACTCACCGTCTTCGACGGCCGGAGCTGGAGGCGCAGGTCCTCGGGCAGGTCGTGCACGAGGGCATCGAGCTCGCCGAGGAGCTGGACACGAACCTTGGTGAGCGACCTGCCGGCGTTGTGCCACAGGGCCACCCGGTCTCGGACCGAGTCCGGCGCCGCCGGGGCGGCGCGCTTGAAGGCTCGCGCAAGACGAGGGTTCGCCTGCGCCTCCGCGGCGACCCGGCGGGAGTCGAGCTGATCGCTCTTCCCCTCGTGACGGCCGCGCTGGCGGGCCGACGTCTTGTGCGGCGGCACGTCGCGCACGTCGCAGCCGGCCTCGACGAGAAACTCGGCCAAGGGCCGCCCGAGCCCGCTCGCCCCCTCGATGCCCCAGCGGTCGGCCTGCCCGAACCCGGCCGCCCAGGCCAAACCCGAGGTGTGGCCCTCGTGGGTGTTTGGAAAGTGGGCGTGTCCGAGCTCGCCGCCACGCGAGTCCAACACGGTCGCGGTGAAGGTCGCCCGGTGCGGGTCGACGCCGACGATGTTGTGTGCCGCCATGATGGTCGCCTCCAGTCCGGGGGTGGTGGAGGGACCGCGCGACAACATCCCAGTCGAGAAGATCGACGCTCTCATCAAGTCAGCACGGTCCTCGGATGGCCGTGCCGGGGTCGACACTTCAAGCGGAACGCAACCACGTGGTCGACGTGGCTGCCCAGATCTCCTTCGAGTCAGGCCCCGGCACG
>JACCWY010000239.1 GCA_013697395.1 Chloroflexota bacterium
CCCCCCCCCCCCCCCCCCGGCCGCGCCGCTGTCGTCACCCTCCGCTCCGGCGCCTGCCTCCGCCGCGGCGGAGCCGTCTGCGTCGCCAACGATGTCGCTCACGCCGACTCCGGCCGCCTCTCGGCAGCCGGCGGGAGACCTCGGTCGGGAGATCGAGGTTGGGAGCCTGGATCCGGCGTGGACCACGCCCACGCTCGAGTTCGCCAGCGACGGCGAGTCGATCATCTTCTCCTCCGGCGTGGCCGATGGGCCCGACGCCGAGCACGCGCCCGACCTGTGGCGCTACCACCCGTCGACGGATGCCCCGGAGCTGCTCTGGCACAACCCACGGCGGGATCATGTGCTGCCCCGCATCGGTGGTGAGTTCGGGACGTGGGCCTTTGTCGACATGCCCACCAGCGGGGAGCGCGCATGGGATTTCTGGCTCCTGCCGGCCGCCGGGGCGCAGGCGATCCTGCTCGACAGCCATCCCGGAGACGAGAGCGTGCCGGACTTCGTACCGAGCTTTACCGTGCACCAGGCCCAGATCGCATGGACCTCGTTCGACCGCGGGCCGAGCGGTGCGGTCTCACAGCTGCGCTACGCCCGTGCCCCGGATTGGCAGCCGGTCGTGCTTGCCGAACGCGATGCCCGGACTGCGGAGCTGTGGTTCCCCTCCCTGCGCGACACGGAGCTCGCCTACAGCGAGGTCGTCTACTCGCCGGATCGGTCGACCGACGAGCGCCGCGTGTTCGTGCTGAACGCCGCCGTCCCGGACGTGCCGCCACGCCGGCTCGACTCGACGGGCCAGGCCACGATGCCGCTCCTGCTGCTCAACGGCGGCGTCGCCTGGAAGGAGGCGGACCCGGGGTTCAGCATGCTGAACTGGGGCCACATGTTCCTGTTCGACGAGGACACGAGTGATGTTGCGGCGCTCCCGACGCGGCCGCAGGAGTACGTGAACTACCCCTCAGGCGGAGCGCGCTTCGTCGCCGCCTGGGGTGCCGACTCGCGAGCATTCGGCGTGTACGACCTCGACCTGCGCGCCACGAGGCTGATCGATCGCTGGCCGCCGGAGACCAACGTCAACGTCCTGCGACCCCACATCAGCGGCAGCCTGCTCACGTGGCTCCACGCCGAGGTGGATGGTCTCGGCAACGGACCGGATCCGGAGATCCGTTTTGCATTCATGCCCGCCCCCGGAGAAGACCGGTGATCGCGGCCACCCCGCGCTAGGGCCGCGTCATCCGCTCCACGTCGAGCGCCTCGTCGAGCTCGGCCACGGTCAGGCGCCCGGCCTCGACGTGGCCACGCTCAATCACGACCTGCCGGATCGTCGTGCGCTCGGCGAGCGCCTGCTTGACGATGCTCGCGGCCTCCTCGTAGCCGAGGTGTCGGTTCAGCGGCGTCACGATGGCGGGCGAGGACTCCGCGTACTCGCGCAGGCGATCGACGTTGGCGGTGATGCCGTCGACGCATCGGTCCGCCAGCAGGCGTGTGACGTTGCCCAGCAGCCGGATCGACTCGAGGATGTTGCGGCCGAGCATCGGCAGCATGACGTTGAGCTCGAAGTTGCCTGCCGCCCCGCCCCAGGCCACCGCCGCGTCGTTGCCGATCACCTGCGCGCAGGCCATGAGCGTCGCTTCGGCGATGACCGGGTTGACCTTGCCCGGCATGATGCTGCTGCCCGGCTGGAGGTCGGGCAGGTTGATCTCGCCCAGGCCGGCCCGCGGCCCCGAGCCCATCCAGCGCAGGTCATTGGCGATCTTCGTCAGGCTCACCGCGATCGTCCGCAGCTGCCCCGACAGCTCGACCAGGCCGTCTCGCGCGCCCTGTGCCTCGAAGTGGTCGCGCGCCTCTGTCAGCGGCAGGCCCGTGGCGGATGCGAGCTCGGCAATCACCAGGCCGCCGAACCCGGGGGGCGAGTTGATGCCGGTCCCCACGGCCGTGCCACCGAGGGGCAGCTCGGCCACGCGGGGCAGCGTGGCACGCAGTCGCTCGATCCCCATCCGCACCTGGGCTGCGTACCCTCCGAACTCCTGGCCGAGCATGACGGGGGTGGCGTCCATCAGGTGCGTCCTGCCGGCCTTCACGACGCTCGCGAACTCGGTGGCCTTCGCCTCGAGCGACACCGCCAGGTGCTCCAGCGCCGGGATGAGATCGCCGAGGATTCCGGCCACGGCCGCGACATGGATCGAAGCAGGGAACATGTCGTTCGACGACATCGGGTGATTGACGTCGTCGTTCGGATGGACCGGACGCCCCAGCGCATCGGCGGCGAGGGTGGCGAGCACCTCGTTCATGTTCATGTTGCTCGAGGTACCGGAACCGGTCTGGAACACGTCGACCGGGAACTGGTCGTCGTGCTCGCCGCGGGCCACTGCCTCGGCCGCTGCGACGATCGCATCCGCCAGGTTCGGCTCGATCGAGCCCTGCGCGCGCCTGACCGACGCCACCGCCGCCTTGATGCGGGCCAGCGCCTCGATCTGGCTTTGCTCCAGCGTCGTCCCGGAGATGGGGAAGTTCTCCACGGCCCGCTGCGTCTGGGCCCGCCACTTCGCGTGGCCGGCGACGCGTATCTCGCCCAACGAATCCCGTTCCATCCGGTCGCCGCTCATCGGCTGAAGTCGGGGTGATCCGCATCGGCGAAGCGGATGACCGGTGGGATCAGGTATGGCAGGTAGCCGGCCTCCAGGTCGTCGAGCAGACGGCGGGCCTCGCCGATGAGCTCGTTCACGAAGACGCCCTGGTGCGCTGGCGCATACGGCTGCAGCTTCTCGAGCCCTTCAGCGAGCTTGTTGCGAGCGCCGCGCATGTTCCGCCGCTGTAGGTGCAGGAGCCCGGCCGCCACCTGGACGAGCCCCTGATAGAAGTCGCGCTCTTCATCGGGGGCGGCTCGCCAGAGCGTTTCCCACGCTTCGTGGGCGTGCCAGTAGCGGGCGCCGTTGAAGAGCGCGACCGCCGTTCGAAACAGCCGCTCGACCTCGACCTGCGAGAGCGCCGGGGTCCGCCCACGCCGGGAGTCCGACGTTGCCGCGGGATCGGCCTGTGCCTGAGCATCGCTCATGGACTGATCGTAGCAGGGCACTCGCGCGCCAAATCCCGCCCGGACGGCCTAGTCTGAGCGCATGCAGATGAAGCAGCCGCGCTGGTGGCAGACCGGCGTCGTGTACCAGGTCTATCCACGCTCATTCGCCGATGCGAACGGCGACGGCACCGGAGATCTTGCCGGCATCACGAGCCGGCTGGACTACCTGGCCTGGACTCCTCATCACATTGGCAGTTATCTCGGCGGTGGCAGTCAGGGTTCCCAGTCGCATCGCGGAAAGTCAATGAGGCTCTGCGGCCAGCGGGCTGCGCGGGGTGGGCGGGTGACGCCGGGGGGCTGGTAGTCGCCTAGGCTCGGCTCGCGGTAGACACGATCCCGAAACGAGACCGCAACGCCCGCTTCGTCCGGCTCCTCCTTTCCGAGAAGTAGCCGCCCCAAGCGTTCAGCTGCGCGATAACCCGTCTCCTCGCACTCGAGCCGCGCGACCGCCGCTGCCGCCAGATACGGCCGAGCGTCGCTTCCATCGCGGTCGCGCGCCGCGTCGAGCCAGATGTGCGCTGCCTCCGAGTCGCCAGAAACCGCCTCGGATACCGCCTGCCATGGCGCCTCCGCGTCCTCCGGCAGCTCACGGCGCCACAGACCCGCGTCCCAGAGCGGCACGTCCGGATCTAACCCGTTCACGGAGCCGGTGGATTCAACTGCCGCCGGCAGCCGCTCGGCCGCGCCCTGCGCATCCACGAATGGCGCCTGCTCCAACAGGCCGACGAGGGTCGACTGAAGCACGATCGCGCGAGCCATCGCCAGCTCAGCCTCGCTGTCGCGGCCGGCTGCCGCAAGCGCCTCGGCCAGCCGGAATGGGTACTGCGGGTCGTTCGAGTGCCGCGTCGCCTCGTCCAACAGGTCGATCTGCGCCGCCGAATCCGTGACGACGGCGGCCATGCCGCCGGCGCCGCGCGGGTCGCCGGGGCTCAGGACGCGTGCCCGTGTGTATGCGTCGAGGGCGGCCGAAATGTTTCCCCGCCCGGCTGCGACCAGCCCAAGGGAGAGGTGGTACCCGGGGTGCTCGGGATAGGCATTCGACGCCGTCCGAAATGCCGATTCAGCCGCCTCCCAGTTGCCCTTGACCGCCGCGTTGCGACCGACATCGGCCGAGAGCCGTGCCCGGTTGACCTGGACCACGCTCGGCACGAGCGCGACTGCCAGGACCACTGCTCCGACCGGCAGGGACAGGTGGCTCCAGGAGATGCTCCGGAACGTGTGTGTGGATGGCGATGGAAGGCTCCACGCGGCGAGCGTGACAACGAGCGCGGTCACGGACGGCAGGAAGCTGAAATCGTCGAGCAGCGAGGCTGCGCCGACTCCGGCCAGTACGGCCACACCGACACGCTGGGCGGGCAGAAGTCGCTTGCGGCGCTTCCAGACCGCGAGCGCGTAGGTCCCGACCACGCCTGCGAACGCGGCGGTTAGTAGGAGCCCTCCGTCGGCCAGAGTCTGGAAGAGCACACTGTGCGAGAGAATCACAGGGACCCTGTCGACATAGTCCGGCACGTGCTGGAGGCGCGCCCACGAGAAAGTGGACGGCCCACTTCCGGTCAAGGGGTCGGACAGCAGGATGCCAATCGCCTGGCTCCAGATCCGCGAGCGGCTCTCGAGGTTCGCGGCGATGGCCGGACCAAGTCGCAAGAGCCCACCCAACATGACGAGCATGGCTGCGCCAAGCACCCAGCGCCGTCGAGCGACGTACAGATGACTGCGCCGCGTGACCCACCCGCGTATCGGCCCACCTGCAAGCGGCTCGAGCACCAGAACGGCCACGATGATCCCGAGCCAACCAGCCCGTCCGGCGCTGAATGGCACGAGGACCAGCGACAAGAGTCCGATGACGACCCAGACCACCAACCTTGACGAACGATCCGGCAGCCAGGCAGCGAAGGCCGCGGCCAACAGAACCAGCACCGGGAGGACGTTCGCCGTACCCCAGATGAATACCTGGAAGGACTCGAGATCCGGTATGCCGCCACCGGCCGCGATCCATTCCGCCTTCTCGAGGACCCATGCCGCGGCCACGGCTGCAAGCCACGGAACCACAGCGGCCACGACCGCTGCCGCCGCGAAGCGCCGGAGGCGCTCGCGATCCGCCAGATCCCGCATCAGCCAGAACAGCGTCGCTACGACCACAGCCATTGCGGAGGCTTCGAGGCTGCCGGTCCGGTCCAGGCTGAAACCTGAAACGACGACGTGCGCCACCACCGCGATCCCAACGACAGCATCGATGCCATCGCGCGGTCCTCGCAATCGGAACGCAGCCCACACGACCAGCGGCACGACCGCGATCAGCTGCGCGACGAGCCGCACGCCAGGATCGATCGAGACGAGGTATCCGCCAAAGAAGCCGATGAACAGCACGATCCATAGTTGGAGCGCCACGCCAATGACCAGCGTGCGCACCGCAGCTCCTGGGACAGTCATCAAACGGACTGGTTGGCAAAGGCCGTACGAATCAGAGTGTCACGCAGCCAGTCATCGTCGCCTGCGATCGCATGATCCTCGAGCTCGATTGCCCGCGCGGCGGTGAAGGAATCGCGGTGCATCCCAGATCTGGCGAGCAGGAGGAACGGCGAGTCGGTCTCCACCGCCTCCTCATCGGTCCCGAACAGGGTCTCCTCGAGCTTCTCGCCGGCGCGCAGGCCGCTGAAGACGATCTGAATGTCGCGACCACCGGCCGGAGCCGACAGCCGGATCAGGTCGCGGGCGAGGTCGGTGATCCGGATCGGCTGGCCCATGTTGAGGACGTGGACCTCGCCGGGTCGCCCGACCGCGCCGGCATGCAGGATCAGGCGCACGGCCTCCGGAATGGTCATGAAGTAGCGCGTCATGTCGGGGTGGGTGACCGTCACCGGGCCGCCATCCGCGATCTGCTGCCGGAAGAGCTCCAGGACCGAGCCCTGCGAGCCCATCACGTTGCCGAAGCGCACGATCACGAACCGGCCACGGACCGTCGCGCCCAGCTCCCGGACGATCCCCTCACCGATGCGCTTCGTGGCGCCCATGATCGAGGACGGATCGACCGCCTTGTCGGTGCTGATGAAGATCAGCGCCTCGACGTCGGCCCTGGCCGCCGCTTCCGCCACCAGGCGCGTTCCGCGCACGTTCGTCCAGACCGTGGATGCCACGTTCGACTCCGACAGCGGCACATGCTTCTGCGCCGCGGCATGGAAGACGACCTGCGGCCGCTCGCGCTCGAAGACGCGCGCCACGGAGCCGGGGTCCGTGATGTCGCCGATCACCGCGGTGACCTCCACGCCCGGGAACCGACGCCGAAGCTCCTCGTCCACGTAGAAAAGGGGCGTTTCGGCGCGCTCGAAGAGCACCAGCCGGCCGGCTCCGAGGGAGGCCACCTGGCGGCACAGCTCGGAGCCGATGCTGCCTCCGGCGCCGGTCACGAGCACCGTCCGCCGCCCGACGAGCGCCCGCATCGGCTCCTCGCCGATGGCGATCGGCCCGCGCCGCAGGAGGTCCTCGACGAGAACCGGGCGAACGCGGTTCACGGAGACGGTGTCGTCCAGCAGCTCGTTCACGGCGGGTAGCGTGCGAACGGCGACGCCGGCCGCCTCGCACAGGGCAACGACGTGGCGCAGCCGATCGCCCCCGATGCGTGGCATCGCCACGATGACCTCTGCCACTTCCCGCTCGCCGACGACGCGGGGCAGGTCGTCCACGACCCCGATGACCTCGATGCCGTAGATCGTCTGCCCCCGTTTGGCATGGTCGTCGTCCAGGAAGCCCACCGGCTCGAGCCTCAGCGCGCGGTTGCGCCGCATCTCCCGCGCGAGCTGAGCACCCGCGTCACCCGCGCCGTAGATGAGGACGGGCCGCGGCGGACCGGCCATGGCGGGCGCGCCGCCCTCGTCGAGACCCTCCTGCCGGATGCGCGATGCGAAGCGGATCCCGCCCAGGACGATGAGCGAGAGCAGGAACTCGATGATGATCGCGCTACGTGGGAATCCGACGGTCCCCGGGAACGCCCAGGGCTGCATCACCACGAAGATCAGGATCGTCATGATCAGCGAGCCGGCCGCCAGCGCGGAGACCACGAGCCCAGCGTCCGAGACGGTGGGGTACCGCCATACGCGGAGATAGGCGCCCGCGATGATGAAGGCGGCCGGACGGACCAGAGCCGCCAGCGGCACGAAGACCCAGTAGGTGGCGACGGCGGCGAAGATGTTGTTGCGGTCGATCCGCAGCCCGACCGCCAGCGCCGCGGCGACCGCGGCCAGCACCGCGTCGAGCAGGACCGGCCCTGGGCGGGCGCTCGCGAGCCGCTCGCCGAGGGTGTAGCGGCGCCGCGGGCGGTTTGATCGTCGCTCGCCTGCCGACAGGATGCCGACCAGCGTCTTCCACAGGACGGTGGCATCTCGCCGCAGGCTGAAGGTCCGCACGTACTCGAGGTCGACTGCTAGCTTGGCATGCATGAGCTCCGACTCGTACACCGCGTTCGGGTCCCCTTCGAGCAGCTCCTCCTCGTCGATGTAGGCGATCTGGGTCGGGCCGGTGATGCCTGGCCGGACGGCGAGGACCTCCCGCTCTGCCGCGGTCCATTGCGACACGTAGGTCGGCGCTTCGGGTCGAGGGCCGACGAGCGACATCTGGCCGGCCAGGACGTTCACCAGCTGAGGCAGCTCATCGAGCTTCGTGCGGCGCAGGAAGGCGCCGACGCGGGTGACCCGGAAGTCGAAGGCACCCGTGACCGCCGGGCCGACCCGGTCCGCACCGCGCGCCATGGACCGGAACTTCCACATCGTGAACTCGCGCCCGTGCCGGCCGACGCGACGTGCGCCATACACGACCGGTCCGGTCGAGTCGGCCGCCACCGCCACGGCCACCACCGCCATGACCGGGACGAGCAGCACTAGCACCACTAGCCCGATCATCATGTCCAGGAGCCGCTTGATGGCGGCCTGCCACAGTCGCACGCCTATGCCTCGACCGGTCGTCGGGCGGCCGCGCAGATCTCGAGGAGCGTCGCGGCCACGCGATCGACCTCGACCTCGGTCATCCCCGGCCAGATCGGCAGCGAGATGGACCGCTCGAAGATCGACTCAGCCACCGGGAAGTCGCCCGGCGCGTATCCATAGCGCTGCTGGTAGTGGGGGTGGAGATGGAGCGGGATGAAATGGACGGAAGCGCCGATGCCGGCCTCGCCCAACCGCCGGATGACCTCGGCGCGGTCGATGGTCAGCGTCCCGAGATTCAGTCGCACGACGTACAGGTGCCATGCGTGAAGGTCGCCGGCGCGACGCGGCGGCCGCTCCATCATGGGCGAGCTGGCAAAGGCCGCGTCGTAGCGGGTTCGGATCGCGGTGCGGGCATCCGCCAGCTCGTCAAGGCGCTCGAGCTGGACGAGTCCGATCGCGGCGGCGAGATCGGTCAGGTTGTACTTGAACCCGGCCTCCGCGACCTCGTACGCCCAGGACCCGCCGGCACCATACCGGTTCCATGCGTCGGCGCTGATGCCATGCAGCCGCATCAGGCGCGCGCGGTTGGCGACGTCGTCAAGGTCGGTGACGAGCATTCCGCCCTCGCCGCCGGTGGTCATCGTCTTCGTGGCGTAGAAGCTGAAGGCTGCCGCGTCGCCCAGGCGGCCGGTGGGGACGCCGCCGGCCGAGGCGGGCAGCGCATGGGCGGCGTCTTCCAGGAAGCGAGCAGACGGCGCGACCGTCCGCAGCGCGTCGACGTCGACCGCCTGCCCGCCGAAATGGACCGGCATGACGACGCGCGTTGCATCGGTCAGTGCCGTCTCGAGCTGGGACGGTCCCAGCAGCGCATCCTCGCCGACGTCGGCGAGGACGACCCGGGCACCTATGTACGCACATACCTCGCCGCAGGCGGTGAAGGTCTGGACCGGGACGATCACATCGTCGCCCGGGCCGACGCCGAATGCGTCGAGGGCAAGGTGCAGCGCGGCGGTGGCGCTGTTGACGGCAAGGGCGTGCTTGACTCCGATGCGCTTCGCGATGGCTGCCTCGAGCGCGTGCGCCTTCGCACCGGTCGTGAGCCAGCCCGACCGCAGCACCTCGACGGCGGCCGCGATCTCGCGGTCACCGATGGCCGGCCTGTGGAATGGGATCGGCTCCAGCTCGTTTGCGCTCACTTGGGCCTCGTGGTCGTGCGGCAGCAGGCTACGGAGGCACGGTGCAGCGGGTCAACAGTACTACCGGAGATACCGTCTTCCGATACTGCCGCACCATCTCCGGCAAGATGAGACATGCATGCAGGATCTGACGCCAGAGCCACTCAGCCCGACGTCTTCTCTCGGCGGCCGGCCGCTTCGAAAGGTGTTTCTCGACAGCGTTCAGTACGCGCTGGGTGGGCTCGCCTACAAGGCGATCGCACTGATCTCGCTTCCAATCCTGGCGCGGCTGGTTTCACCTGCCGAGCTGGGCCTGCTGGACTTGGCCGTGATCGTGGCACTCGTGGTTTCCGGCCTTGGGACGCTTGGGCTGGACACAGCACTTGCCCGAATGGATGCCGAGACGCCCGATCCCGATGTGTGGGCCAGCGCCGGCGTCGTGATGATTGCAGGGCTGCTGTTGGTCGGGCTCGTGGGAGCAGTCCTGAGTGTGCCCCTGTCATCGATTCTGCTGGCCGATGCGGAGCATGCCGGCGTCATTGCCTCGGGTGTCCTGTACGGCTGCGTCCTGGGCGCCTGCACGATGGGACTCAACATCGTCCGACTCCGTTCACGCCCACGCAGGTATGCGACTTACGGCTTCATCATCGTGCTCGGCGAGATGGCCGGCGCCCTCACGCTGGCCGCGCTCGGAGCTCCGGTCCCGGTCATCGTCATGGGTTGGGTGCTGGCGTCTGCGATCGGCACGGCCGTCCTCTTCGTACGCGAGCACCCACCAATCGGACGTCCGTCACTGACGATGGTGAAGCGTCTCTTGGCTTTCGGCACACCGCTCGTGCCGGCCGCGCTCGTGTGGATTCTTGCGGATGTCGCGGTGCGCTCGGCGGTCGGTCGCGAGCTCGGGCTGGACGCCATGGGCATGTACGGGATTGCTCTGCGGATCGCGAGTGTGCTGACATTGATCGTCGCCGGCTTCGCCCTAGCTTGGCATCCTTTCTTGTATCGGTCCGGCGCGACGGAAGTGCGCGACCTTGCGTATCAGGCGGCTATCCGGCTGTCGGCCGCTCTCGGCGCGCTGGCGATCGTCCTTGCGTCACTCGCGCCCGAGGTGGTGACAGTCGTCGCGGGGCCGAGGTACGCCGGCGCGGCGACGGTGGTCCCCGCATTGGCGCTTGGAGCGACGCTGTTCGGGATGGTCACGCTTTCGGCTGCTGTGCTCGGCGTCGACTTCAACACGCGAGTCCTCGCGATTGCCTCGGGGGTTGGCGCGGCCATCCAGGTCGTGTGTAGCGCGCTTCTCATCGATCGGGTCGGCCTTGTCGGTGCGGGCACGGCGACCGCGCTCGGATACGGCGTTACGCTCGCCGCCGTGGCCCTAAAGGCACGGCTCCCTGTTGGCCGGGTTGGACTACAGCTGGTCGTCGTGATCGCGGTCCTCGTCGTCCTGACAATGCTGGGAGAAATGCCTGCCTGGATGCGATTCAGCACTGGCTTTGCCGGGCTGCTGCTCCTGGCCACGGCCACGGCAATTAGCCCGCGTCGCGTAACCGATACGCCCAACAGAGATTGAATCGCTTCCGCAGATGGCCGTCGACCAGGTCTGACGCGAGAAGCTCATCCACGGCGCGTTGGACTCCGACGCCCGGGTCGTGATTGTCGTAATCGTCGAACACAACGACCCCACCCTCCACCACGCGTGGCACCCATGTCTCGATGTCGGATCGAACGCCCTCGTAGGTATGCAGGCCATCGATGAAGAGGAGCCTGATTGGCTCGTTCGCGACGACGCCCGCCGCCGCCTGCGAAGTCATCACCACCTCGTCCACCCATTGGTCGACGCCGAACCGCTTGATGTTATCCCTGAATTCCGCGAGAGAGCTCTCGCGGGCTAGGTCATGTTCGGCGAGATACCAGTCATCGCCGCCGTGTGGATCGATAGCTATCACCCGCTCGCGACGAGCGGCGCGGGTTCCCGCCGCCAACGCGATTGTTGACCGACCCCATGCCGAGCCGATCTCGACGATCTGTCCGGACGCGGGGCCACCGCGTGCGAGCTGGTAGAGAAGGTATGCGTCGGGCGCTCGCAGCCATCCCCGCACCGTAGGCGAGGCTTTGGCCCAGAGTCGCGCGAATGAGACGAAACTGGGCCGCATGCACTGGGCGAGGGAGCGGATGAAGAGGGGTAACCGACCTAGTCTCTGCCCATAGGCTCGTGGGCGGACTGCGATTGGCTCAAGATCCTGTCGCGTCATTCGTGCAGGATTGCATGCGTGAGCGCTGCTGTTATGAGGATTGCTGTGATCGTGCCGGCGCGCAACTGCGCGAATCTCCTCGTCGCGTGCATCGCGCAGATCTTGAAGCAGACCCGTAAGGTTGACGAGATTGTAATCTCGGTCGGGCCATCGGTGGACGGTACAGCCGATGTGGCCCAAGCGCTGGCCGCCGACGTCGATACGGTGCGTGTTGTCCGGAATCCGGCCGGTGACCGGGGATCTGCACTCAACGTGGCGCTGGATGGCCTTGAATCACAATTCGTAGCAATGGTGGATGCGCAGTCCCTGATTGAGCTCGACTACATCGACACCGCTCTTAGGGTCATCGATCAGACAGGTGCCGCGGTTGTCGGAGGGCCGATGAGGCCACGCGGCCGTACGGCCATTGGTCGGGCCATGGCGGCGGCGCTGCGCTCGCCATTCGGCGTGGGAAACTCGCAATTCCACTTCGGGGGGGCGGCCCGAGAGGTGGAATCGGTGTACCTCGGCGTATACCGGAGGGCAGCGTTGCAAACCGTCGGCCCGTACAACGCAGGTCTGCTGCGCACCGAAGACGACGACATGAATGCGCGGCTTCGAGCGTCGGATATGCGCCTCTGGATGGACCCGGCGATTCGATCGACGTACCTGTGCCGCAGCACACTCCGCGAAGTCTGGAGCCAGTACTACGGATACGGCTATTGGAAGGTGGCTCTCGGTACCATCCGGCCCGAGGCGATACGCTTGAGGCAGTTCGTGCCTGCAGTCTTCGTCCTTGGGTTGACCGCTGCCGCCGCGACGTCGGCCCTGGCGTGGTGGCCAACAGTTTTCGTCGTCCTCGGAATCTATGTGGCATTTGGCGTGACGGCGGCGTTGCTCGCGCCCGCTGACGGGCTCGCCGCCCGACTCCTGTTCGTTCCGGTTGTGCTCACGATGCACCTCGCATACGGCATCGGGTCGCTGGCGGGCTTAGTCAGCTGGCGTCACGTCGCGGCCGCCGCGAAATCCGACTCGGGCCGCCGTGGGACCGGAGTTCGCCCATGAGAGACGAGATGCGGGAGCAGGAGCTGGCCCGCATCCGCGAGACCTACGCTGACTATGAACGCGGACGTATTCGGCTGTGGGACTCGAGCAATCGCGGATTTGCCCGCATTGCGGAAGAGCGCGACGCACGCCTCATTCAGCTCATCCGACAATCGCTTCCGCCCGATGGGCGGGTGTTGGACGCGGGCAGCGGAGTCGGCACCCTCGCGGCCGTCGCGAAAGGCGCGGGCATTGAGGCGTCATGGACCGGAATCGACCTGCTCGAGAGTTCCGTGACCCTTGCGCGAGCGACCCATCCCTGGGCTACGTGGATCGTTGGATCGGCCGACGAGCTCCCTTTTGAGGACCAGGCATTCGACGTGATCGTGGCGAGCACCCTGTTCAGCTCACTGCCCTCACGTCGTCTCGAGCACGGCGTGGCGCGCGAGATCGGGCGCGTTGTTCGTCGGGGAGGGTGGATCGTCTGGTACGACCTGCGCCTCGGGAGTCCGCGCAACCCCGCGGTGCACGGCTTGTCGACTCAGGACGTCGAGCGACTCTTCCCCGGTTGGCCCCTGGACCTTGAGCCGCTGACCCTCCTCCCGCCCGTCGCACGGCGGCTCGGTCCTTTGACCCGGATCTTCTATCCGGGCCTCAGCCTGCTGACGCCATTGCGAAGCCACCTCGTTGGCCGCATCCGCCGGCCCGACTGACTACAGTCTCGAAGCGTGCGATCCAGCTTGCGTCCAGGCTCTTCTGGCGAGGACTTAAGTCACCAGCACAGCGACTTCCGGACGGCGCGTTGAGCTTCCGGCGCACCGTGGCCTTTGCGGCATTTGCCGCCCTGAACGTGGGCGTCAGTTTGGCGTTCACGTTGCCCGGGCCTCACAACGGGGATTGGCGCCTGTGGACCAAGCTGCCGGAGGTCATCGCTTCGGGAACGATCTATGCCACGGAGCCGCTCCCCTTCGCATGGTCGGTCCCCGCCGCATACCTAATGGTCGTGGTAACGATGATCGGATACTGGCACTGGTACGCCCTCCACTGCCTCGCGTTGCTGCTGCTCCGGCGCACTCCGATGATATGGCGGGGAGGGGTCGGATGGGCCGGGCCGTCAGCCCCTACATCATGCCGTACTACTTCCTGGTGCTCCTGTGGGAACGAGCGAGGCATCACGGCGGGCGTCCTCCCGCTTCGGTGCGAGCTCGAGGAGTCCCATGAGGAGGTAATAGGGAAGCAGATATGGGCTCACCGCCAGGCTCGCCCATCCCAACCTCCCCTTCCAGGTCAGCCAGGCCCCCAGCGGCAGGCCGACGATCAACCAGGCCAGGCCGACGAAGCGGCTCGGGCCGACGTTGGTGCTCGATATGTAGATCGACGCCGGGGTGGCGATCAGCTCGGCAATCCATTCGTCGGCCCATCCGGTGGCGAGGACCGCGGCCCCATGGATCACGAACAGTCCCAGCACGGGCAGCCGCCACTCCGGTCGCTTCCACAGCAGCCACACGGCCAGGGGCAGCATGAGCGGACGCGGGATGAGCAGCAGGCCCACGAAGTACGCGCCCGTCGCCAGCCTGCTGCCGGTGAGCGCCCATGCCCCCGCAAGCAGGAAGAACACGACCGTGTTGCCGGTCTCGATGTCGTACCAGAGCGGCCACGAGACGAGCGTCACCACTGCCAGGAGCAGCCGCGGCATGGCCACCGCAGCCGCGATATGGATCAGGCGCCACGCCGCGGTACCGATGATGCCGATGATCCCGAACGCATAGGCGGCGATCGGAGAGTAGCGCCACCCGTAGTCCCCGGTCTGGACGTACAGGTCGCCCTCGGTGACGCGCCGCGAGGCATCGAGGTACTGCACCCAGTCGACGGCGTCGCCCCCGGCCAGGATAATTCCGATGGACCGCCCGACCAGGTAGATGTTGGGCGCCGCGACCACGCCTATGAGGATGGCAATTCCCGCCCGGAGGATGAGCGGGCGGGATCGCCGGCCGATCCGAGCATGGGTGCTCACGTCGACCGGTGATTTCATGGGCGGTTCACCCTCGTCCCTGTGGTGGCCCGTGGTACGTGGACCAGGCGCTAGTCTGCTGCGGCGGCCATGGAGGCCAGCGGCTCGGCATTGGCGAGGTATCTGCGACCGATGACAAAGGCGGCCCCGTAGAGAATCGTGACGAGGACCGCGAGCGCGGTATACCCGGTCATGAGGGCGGTGTACTCGAGCACCCCTCCGACGACGGCTCCCAGCAGATTCGCTCCGAACGCCACGTTCGACTCCTCGACGTTGTTGAACCGCTGCGCGAAGACGAGGTTAGCGATGAAGATCGGCGTGAACCAGAGCGCGACGGCAGCGACGAATCGAAGCGCGTCCGGCATGGCGAGCAGGCGCTCGACGGGCACGAGGATGGCGACGAGGACCGATGCGGCGAGCGCGCCGTACAGGAACAGCGGCCTCGGCAGGGTGACGCGTCGGGTCACCTCGATCGCCAGGTACACCGAGATGAGCACGCCGGCGAAGACGATCGAGTTGACGAACCACGTCGTGCCGAACAGCAGCGCGAACTGGACCACGCTCTTCGTCTCGAGCAGCAGGAACGCGGCGCCCATGAAGAAGAGGTCCAGGTAGTTGCGCATCGGACCGAAGCGCGCCCCGGCCAGCCTGATCAGCGCGACGCCGGCCGCCAGGATCAGGACCATCGTGGTGAGATAGAAGCCGGGGATTCCGGCTTGGCGAAGGTAGGGAAATGGATGGTCGTCGCGGCTCGGTGCGGCGACGTCGGCGCCGCGCACCCACGGGCTCTCGCAGTCGACGCCCTCGGCCTGCGAGCTCACGGTCAGCACGGCGCGCTTCCCGATGTCGCCCAGCGTATCGACGCACGGCGCCTGCTGGAACGCTGTCTCCAGCGTGCCGGCGAATCGGTCGACCAGCCAGTCCTCGCGGTAGAAGTTGTACATCGAGAAGACGCCGTCGGGCTTGAGGCGCTCTCGTGCTGCCTCGATTGCCTCGAGCGTGAACAGGTAGCTCTCGAGCCGGATCGACGACTGGCCACCCACGAGCGTCAGCGAGTCCGGCAGCGCGAACAGGATGAGGTCGTACCGACGGTCGGTCTGCTCCAGGAACGCACGGCCGTCGGTGATGTGAACGCTGACCCGAGGATCGTCATACGGTCGGTTCGGATGGACGCGTTGCCCCAGGCGGTAGAGTTGCGGGTCGATCTCGACCGCATCAACCCGCCCTGCCCCCTGTGCCAGCGCAACGGCCACGTCGTTCCCGGTTCCGGCCCCGATGATCAGGACGTCGTCCAGGGCCGCGCGCGAACGCTGGTAGGGCATGTCATAGAGCGGCTCGACTTCCGCCAGCAGGTCGATGTCCGCGATGATCTGGTGCGGGATGCCGTTCACCGCCACCGACCACGACTCGTCGTCGATCTGGACGGCGGTGATGCGGTAGTACGGCGACCAGGTGTATGCCGATATCATCGATTCCCGGCCGAGCATGAATACGAGGCCCGCGAGGGCCACCGCCTGCACGATGCGGAAGTCCGGTGGAAGCAGGACGACGAAGGCGACGGCAGCAAGGGCCGCCCAGGTCACTGGCGGCGCGCCCAGGAACGACAACGCCGAGAACCCGGCGATCCCCAGGATGCTGCCCAGGATGTCGAGCCGATACGCCTCCAGGGGTTCGAATCGGATGAACTGCCGAGCAAGCCCTTCGGCCAGCGTCGCGTTCACCGTTGCCACGGCCAGGAACAGGACGGGGAGAGTCAGCCAGGTAGGGAAACCGGTGGTCCCGAACTCGCCGAAGAAGATGAGGTCGCTCCCGGTGCGATCGATCTGGACCGGGAAGATGAGGACGAGGCCCACGAGGAGCGCCAGCGCGATCGGGCTGTAGGGGAAGAGATTGACGTGAGCCCTGGCGCGCAGGAAGC
>JACCWY010000310.1 GCA_013697395.1 Chloroflexota bacterium
GTCCACGCCCCAGGTGGGGATGGGCTTGCGCTCGAAGATCTCGTAGGACTTGATCCGCAGCTCGCGCATCCAGTCGGGCTCGCCCTTGACCTTGGAGAGCTCGGCGATGACCTCGCGCGAGATGCCCTTTTTCGCGATCAACTGCCCCTGCTCGTCCTCGACGATCGGGCTCGGCGCTGCGATTCGCGTCGTGTCAGTGGCTGCCATCGTGTCCTAGCGTCGGGTCCGGAATTCCGCTCTGGGCGGTCGGATATCGAATTCTAGCGTCTGCGCCCGGCGGGATCCGACAGGAGCGTCCCCGCGGACGGCCCGGGGACGGGCGGTCGCCGCCACGCTCACCGGCCGAAGAAGCTGGACCGCTGCTGCTACGGTGCCGCGAGTTCAGGCCGGGCCGCGAGCCCAGCGAAGCGCAGTGCCGCGCGCAGTCGTCGCCTCACCAGCCACCTCCGCAAGCTCAGCACACAAGACCGTGGAGGCAGCCATGGCCACCGGGACCGTCAAGTGGTTCAACTTCGCTAAGGGCTACGGCTTCATCAGCCCGGACGAGGGGGAGAAAGACCTCTTCGTCCACCCACACCGACATCGTGGGGAACGGGGTTCGCTCGCTCAGCGAGGGCGCACAGGTGTCCTTCGATGTCGAGGCCGCCGACAAGGGCCCCCAAGCCATCAACGTGCAGAAGCTCTAGGAGGCCCCTGAAAAAGTCGTCGGTTGCGTCCGGCGCGGTCGGGACGATTGGGGCATGCTCGCGACGGAATCTAGGCGGGTTGGTTTTTTCGACGCGGCGGGGCTCGTGCGGCCGCTGCCGGAGGGCTCGTTTTATGCGCTGTTGGCCAGGCATGGCGACCGGATCGTCAGCGATGGGGACTTCGCCGACTGCTATTCGGAGGGCCACGGCCGTCCCTCGATCCCGCCGTCGAAGCTGGCCCGGGTGTTGTTGTTGCAGCACCGCAGCGGGTTTTCTGACGAGCAGGCGATGGAGGCGGTGGCGTGGGATCTGCGTTGGAAGGTGGCGCTTGGCTTGCCGGTCGACCACAGCGGCTGGCACCCGACCACGCTGACCAAGTTTCGGGCCCGGCTTTTGCTGCACGGCAAGGAGCGGCTCGCGCTCGAGGCGACGCTGCGTTTGGCCGAAGAGCTCGGGCTGCTCGACGCCCCGGCTGAGCAGATCGTCGACTCGACCCCGATGCTGGGCGCCGCCGCGACCCAGGACACGGTGCGGTTGGTGCGCTCGGGTGTGCGCAAGCTGCTCGACGCGGTCGGGGTGGTGGACGCCGAGGCCGGCCGGGTGTTTGGGGAGGGGCTTGAGTTCGACTATGCGCGCCCGCACGAGAAGCCTGACTGTCGCTGGCGCGAGAAAGCAGAGCGCGAGCGGATGCTGACGAGGGTCGCGCAGGACGCCGAGCGCACGCTGAGGGCCATCGAGGCCAGCCCCGAGCTGCTCTCAGACGGGCGCGTCGGGGAGGCCCATCGTTTTTTGCGCGAGCTCGTCGGCCAGGACTTCGACATCGACCAGGAGGGCGTCCCGCGCCTGCTTCGCGGCACCCGTTCGGGACGGATCCTGTCGGTGCACGATCGCGAGATGCGCCCACGGGCGCAAGTCCCAGCACCAGCGCTTCGATGGCTACAAGCTCTCGGCCGCGGCGACCAACACGACCGAGCCGCTGATCACCGCGGTCGCGGTCGCGCCGGCTTGCGAGCAGGACGGCCCGCAGGCGAAGCTGCTCGTCGAGGCCCAGGCTGAGTGGCTGCGCCCCACGCGTCTACTCGGAGACACCGCCTATGGCATGGGACCGGTGCGCGCAGAACTGTCCGAGCGGCAGGTCGAGGTGCTGGCACCGCTCCCGAGCGGGCCGACGAACAGCGACCGGCTCTCCAAGCGCGACTTCCGGATCGACCTTGAGCAGGGCGCCGTCACCTGTCCGGCGGGAGAGATCGCGCCGATCCGCACCGAGCCCTCGGGCCAGCGGCGCGCCAATTTTCGCCAAGGCGGCCTGCGACCGCTGTCCGCTCAGACAACGCTGCGTCAGTCCCGCACGCGGAACACGACAGATCCTGCTGGCGCCCGACGAGGGGCTCTTGATCGCCGCCCGTCAGGCT
>JACCWY010000385.1 GCA_013697395.1 Chloroflexota bacterium
CCGCGGTTGAACGACTCGGCCAGGATCTCGTCCTTGCTGAAGAAGCCAGAGAAGATCGGGATCCCGGCCAACGCCAGTGAGCCGATGACCATGGTCAGGTAGGTCCAGCGCATCTTCGCGCGCAGGTTGCCCATGAAGCGCATGTCCTGCTCGCCCGCCGCCCCATGGATGACCGACCCGGAGCCCATGAAGAGCAGGCCCTTGAAGAACCCGTGGCTAACGAGGTGGAAGATGGCCGCCACCCAGGCGCCGATGCCGAGCGCGAAGAACATGTACGCCAGCTGGCTGACGGTGCTGTAGGCCAGGACCTTCTTGATGTCGTTCTGGGTCAGCGCGATGGCCGCGGCGAAGATGGCGGTGAAGACGCCGATGATCGCCACCACCCACATGGCGGTGGGCGCCTCGGCGAAAATCGGGTTGGCGCGCGCGACCAGGTAGACGCCGGCGTTGACCATGGTCGCGGCGTGGATGAGCGCGCTGACCGGGGTCGGGCCCTCCATCGCGTCCGGCAGCCAGACATGGAGCGGGAACTGCGCGCTCTTGCCGACCGCGCCGGCAAACAGGAGGAGGGCGATGACGGTGATCGTCCCCTCGTCCAGCGTCCCGATCCGCTCGAAGACCTCGTGGAAGCTCAGGGTCCCGAGGTTGACCCAGATCATCATGATTCCGAGCCCGAACCCGAAATCGCCGACGCGATTGACGACGAACGCCTTCTTGGCGGCTCCCGCCGCCGAGGGCTTCTTGTACCAGAAGCCGATGAGCGCGTAGCTGCACAGGCCGACCGCCTCCCAGCCGACGTAGAGCATCACGAAGTTGTCGCCCAGGATCAGCAGCAGCATGCTGAACATGAACAGGTTGAGGTAGGCGAAGAAGCGCCAGAACCCCCGGTCGCCGTCCATGTACCCGATCGAGTACACGTGGACGAGGAAGCCCACCGTGCTCACCACCAGCAGGAGCATCGCGGTCAGCGCGTCGACCAGGAAGCTGATCTCGATGTGGAAGTCGCCCGACGCGATCCACTCGTAGATGGTGACCTCGTACTCGTTGCCGCCGAAGATCACGCTCGCGAAGACGATCATCGACAGGACCCACATCGCGCCGACCAATGCGGTGGGGACGATCCAGGATCGATAGCGCGGCCGCTCAGCCCCCGGCGCAACGTGCCCCGACTGCCCCAGGCCATCGTCGAGCTCGTGCGGAATGACCCCCTGCGCACCTTCCGCGTTGGCGAGGTCGTCGGCGTGGCCCTGGTGGGGTGAGGTCGCCCGCTGCTCCTCCTCGGTCGGGATCGAGCGGTAGCCCGCATCGTCGCGGCCGCCCTCGGCGTGCGCCTTGTGCTCCCCGTGGCCGGCATCGGGTCTCTCGGCGCCTCCATGCGTCGCGTGCGTCGGCACGTGGTCGAGGCGCGGCCCGGCCAGGACGGCGAACAGGAACCCGACGAGGGGCAACGCCGGAATGAGGGCGATCAGCAGGTCCATCGGTCCCCGCCTACTCCTTCAGGTCGGCGTACTGGTCGACCTCGGCCGTCTGGCGAGTTCGGATGATCGCGATGACGAGCGCCAGGCCCACCGTCACCTCGGCTGCGGCGACCGCCATGATCATCAGCGCGAAGATCGCACCGGTGTTCGCATCTGGCGGCAGGTACGCGTTGAAGGCGATCAGGCTGAGGTTCACGGCGTTGAACATCAGCTCGATGCTGATCAGCATCAGGATCGCGTTGCGCCGCACCATGAACCCGAACACGCCGATGCCGAAGAGCATGGTGGAGACCAGCAGGTAGCCCTCGAGCCCCATCGGTCAGTTCGCCCGCTCGTCCTCTTCCGGGCGGCGGGCCAGGAAGATGGCGCCGATGATCGCGACCAGGATCAGCAGGCTGATGATCTCGAACGGCAGTGCGAAGTCGGTGAAGAGCGTGGTGGCGATCTCCTCGACGCCAGCCGCGATCGGGTCGGCCGCGAGCGCCCAGTCTGTCTGGATGACCGCCCAGCCGACGAGGCCGACGATGGCGAGGGCGATCACCACCGCGATCGGCAGCTGCCGATGGAACGGAGCCGGGAGGTTCGCGTCGCCGGCCTGAGTCAGCATGATGGCGAACAGGATGAGCACGCTGATGGCGCCCAGGTAGATGAGGACCTGGGCAGCCGCCACGATCGGCGCGCCGAGGAGCGCATACATGCCGGCGAGGGAGCCGAAGCAGATCATCATCGCCACGGCCGAGTGGATGATGTTGCGCAGGGTGACGACCGCGATCCCCGCTCCCACGACGCCGATGGCGAGCAGGTAGAAGAGGACGCTGGAGATGTCCAGGGTCGGTGCTCCCGTTCGAGATCCGAGGGCTGGATGGCCCGCCAGGGCGGCCGCGACCGATTCTAGCGTCACACGGAAACCATTGCGCGCTGCCGCGATCAGCCCGTATGGTTCGCCGCATCGCCGTGCCCGGCGCTGGAGAGAGGATTCCTGAGGAGGTCGAGAACACCATGACGAGACGGACCATCTCGGTGCTCGGCGCGATTGCCCTGACGCTCGCCGCGTGCGGCGGCGGTGGTGG
This sequence comes from Chloroflexota bacterium, assembly GCA_013697395.1. Classification (GTDB taxonomy): domain Bacteria; phylum Chloroflexota; class Limnocylindria; order QHBO01; family QHBO01; genus JACDBZ01. The sequence goes on from JACCWY010000385.1 coordinate 2,549, forward strand.
CGGCGGGGGCGGTGAGGGCGCGGACAACCCGACGACCGCAACGGTGGAGGCCGGCGCCGAACGCGTGGCCCAGCCCCTGGCCCCAGGACGGTACCGGCTCACCATCCAGGAGGAGTGCGACGACTACACCATCGCGATCACCCAGGAGAGCGGCCCGCCCGCCGAGGACACCGGCGAGCCCTTCTCCTACGAGATCTCGAACTCTCCAATCCGCATCGTGTTCGTGAACGACGTGCCCGGCGGCACCTTCTTCATCGAGCAGACCAACACCGACTGCACCGACTGGCAGCTCGATCTGGCGCGTGTGAGCGGCGGCTGACGAGCCGGGGGCGTCGTCTCGAGGCCTACCCTCCGGGATCCTGGCGAGGAGGCCCAGCCCTCCCACGCAGCACTCAGATATTCATCCCTGCACTTGTAAGCGAACTCGCGCCTATTGGCGCTCGGACCGCCTCGCACGGGCGACGCGATCGTCATGCCCTGCCAGTCTGCCGGTGCATGCCTGACCGGAATCGATGGGGGAATTTTGGCTTAGCAGTCCTGGGATGAATACGTGTGCGAGACACTCGCGTCGGTTGGCTGAGCGCAGGCGTGGCTGCGCGCCACGTGACGAGCTTCGTCGACGGCGTGGGGGTCGGCGCGATGTGGCTCGGACGGCGCCGGCGCGCGCCGAGCCACGGAGTTTTGTCCGGACTCGTTTGAAGACGACAGGGGACGCCGCGGCGGGGTGCCTACGCTCGAGGCCCCTGCACCGATCGGACTTCCCCGGACGTCAGGATGAGCTATCCAGCACCGATGCTGGTGGCCGAGCGCTGGTTATCGGGTCCGCGTGTCGGTGTATCACCTTCCAGTCGCCATCCTCGTGCCGAAAGACGGTCGTGACCCGGACTGACAGTGGGGCGCGCTCCGCGGCCCCGCCGACTCGGGCCCGGTAGCTCTCCACCTCTACCGTGTAGGCAAGTTCGGCGGTGATCACCGTGGACACGTTCTCAAATCCGACGACTTCGCCGTCCCGATAGTTCGCCGCGGCGCGGTCCAACGTGGCCGAGACCTCGCTCCACCCAACGGCGGGAGGACCGAATGGATTGGCGAGGGTCACATCGTCGCGGCGAGAGTACAGCGACTTGTAGACCTTGGGATTTCCCTTCGTGATCTCGTGGCCCGCCCGGTGATATTCCTCGAGCGGCAGGTCGGACTCATACACGGTCACCTTCTCCACGGCCATTCGTCAGCGCGTAGGGCGCTCCCGGTCGGACATCTCGAGGATGTCGAGCATCGGCAGGTCGCGCTGGTACTCGCTGAACTCGAACTCGGGGCCGCAGCGCAGCGCGTCGTAGGGGCAGGCATCGGCGCAGATGCCGCAGAAGATGCAGCGGCTCACGTCGAGCTGGTAGGTCTCGAGGATGCGCGGGCGCGGCATGAGGGCGCCGACCGGGCAGGTCTCCGCGCAGCGCCCGCATGAGACGCACGGCGTCTCGTTGAGGGAGACGAAGTCGGCGGTGGTGACGAGCGAGTCGAAGCCCTTGCCGATGAAGTCGTAGCAGCCGGCGCCCACGATCTCCTTGCAGACCTGCGCGCAGCGGCCGCAGTCGATGCAGCGAGAGTAGTCGCGCAGGATGAAGGAGTGCGTCTCGTCGCGGCCGTAGCCGTGGTTGACGCCGACGTACGGGTTGTCCTGGATCGAGCGCTCGTCGATTGCCATGTTGAGGGTCGTCTCGTACTCGATGGCAGCCTCGCGCAGGTCGCAGTGCCCGATCGCCTCGCAGGTGCATTGGAGGCAGCGGCCGGCCTCGGCCATCGCCTGGTCTCCGCTGAAGCCGTGCTCGTACTCCTCGAAGTTCGTGCGCCGGGCCTCGGGTCCCTCCTTGCCCATGATTGCGCGGGGCTCCTTCACGTCGTCGGTGAAGGGCACGATCGTCAGGAAGTTCGGCTGAGGCTCGGTGACGATGCGCCGCACCTGCGGGTCGTCGAGATCGTGCCCCCGCAGCCAGTAGTCCATGGCGTACGACGCACGCCGGCCCTCGCCGATGGCCTCGACCACCGTCGCGGCGCCGGTCCGCACGTCGCCTGAGGCGAACACCTTGGGAACGTTGGTCCGGAAGATGTGCTCCTCCGCCACGAGCGTGCCGCGCCGCGAGACCTCGAGGCCGGCGCGGATCTCCTCCGGCTCCGAGTCGATCCAGGACAGCTCGGGACCCTGGCCGATCGCCCCCAGCACGGTGTCGCACTCGACGATGAACTCGGTGCCGGGCATCGGCTCCGGGCGGCGCCGGCCCTGCTCGTCCGGCTCCCCCAGCTTCATGCGCTGGAACTCGACGCCGGTGACGGTATTGCTCTCGTCGGTCACGATCCGCGTCGGAGCCGCCTGGAAGATGACCCGCGCCCCCTCCTCGATCGCCTCGTGCACCTCGTCGGCGGCCGGCATGTCCTTGAGGTCGCGGCGGTAGACGAGGGTGACCTCGGCCGAACCCTGGCGGACCGACGTGCGCGTGCAGTCGATGGCGGTGAACCCCCCGCCGATGACGACGACGCGCGCACCCTTCAGCCGCGGCACCGGCACGCCGCGGGTCGAGTTGTAGAGGTTCTCGAGGGCGTTCACCGTGCCGTCGGCATCCTCACCTGGGATGCCGAGCTCGTTCGGCTTGTAGCAGCCGATGCCCACATAGATGGCGTCGTACTCGTCGATGATGTCGCCGAGATGGAAGTCCCGGCCGAGCCGCATGTTCGGCTTGAACGTCGCGCCGAGCTCCCAGACATGGTTCAGCTCGCGATCCATCCAGCCCTTCGGCAGGCGGTACTGCGGGATGCCGTAGCGCAGCATGCCGCCCTGCTCCGGATCGGCTTCGTACACGTCGCACGCATGTCCGCGCAGCTGGAGGTAGTACGCGACGGACATGCCGGCCGGGCCGGCACCGATGATCGCGACGCGCCGGCCGCTCGGCGGATCCTTCGGCCACGGGATGGGGGCCGGCGCGTCGACCTCGAGCACCCGGTCGGCGCAGTAGCGGTGCGAGTCGCGGATGGCGATGGCGGTGTCGACCTCCTCGCGCCGGCAGTGGTCCTCGCACGGAGCGGGGCAGACGCGGCCGAGGATGGCCGGGAACGGAAGCGAGCGCTTGAGGATGCGCGTCGCCTCTTCCCAGTTCCCGAGGGTGTTCTGCTTCAGGTAGCCGGGAATGTCGACGCGCGTCGGGCACTTGAACTGGCACGGCGGGAGGCAGTAGGCGTCGTGGTCACTGAAGATGAGCTCCAGCACCATGCGCCGGTTCTCGATGACGCGATCGGAGTGGGTGGTGATGACCATCCCCTCCTCGACGTCCGTCCCGCAGCTGATCGGGGTATCGTCGCGACCCTCGACCTCCACCGCGCAGATGCGACACGCCCCGTACGGCGCAAGCTTCGGCTCATAGCAGAGCGTCGGGATCTCGATTCCGAGGACGCGGCAGGCCTGGAGGATCGTCTGCCCCTCCTCGACCTGGAGCTGCTGGCCGTTGATCGTGACGCCGATCTCGCGCGTGCCGGGCACCATGGGCCAGATCGGGCTGTAATCCATGGCCTTCCCGTCCCCGGCGCTGCCGTTCCCGTTCGTCGCGAAGCTCATCGCTGCGTATCCTACCGAGGCTCGCGGGCCGGCGCCGGATCCGCCCCGGCGAGCGGCTCGAGGAGCGGGAGCACCCGGTCGGTCCGGCAGGCGCCGGCGAGGCAGACGCCGCGCTCGGCGTGCGCCTGATACTCGTCGCCGAACCGCTCGAGCGTGGTCAGGATCGGCGCCGAGGCGATCCGCTCCAGCTTGCAGAGCGCGGTGTCGCTCACCTTGCGCGACAGGTCGCGCAGGAGCATGAAGTCGTTGGGCCGCGGCGTGGCGGCCAGCACGCGGTCGAGCGCCTCGACCAGCCGCCGCGTGCCGATCCGGCACGGGACGGCCTTCCCACACGCCTCGCGCGCGCTGAAGTCGACGAAGAAGCGCGCCGTGTCGACCATGCAGGTCTGTGAGTCGGTGACGAGGATCGAGCCGGAGCCGATGATGGCGCCGGCCCGCTCCATCGTGTCGTAGTCATACGCCAGCTCGAGCGAGCCGGCGTCGATCGCGCCGCCTCCCGGGCCACCGACGAAGAGCGCCTTGGTCGTGCCGGTGCCGCCGCCCGCCATGCCCAGCAGCTCGAGCAGCGGCGTGCCCAGCGGGACCTCCAGCAGCCCGGGCTCACCGACGCGTCCCATGATCGTGACGAGCTTCGTCCCCCGGTTGCCCTCAGCCCCGACCGAGGCGAAAGCGTCGGGCGAGTGGGCCACGATCCAGGCCACGTGCCCCAGGGTCTCGGCGTTCTGGACCACCGTCGGCGCGCCCCACAGGCCACGGCTGGCTGGGTAGGGCGGGCGGATGAGGGGCATGCCGCGGTCGCCGGAGAGCTCGCTGATGAGCGCCGTCTCCTCGCCGGCGACATATGCGCCCGATCCCTCCCACACGCTCAGCTGGATGCTCGTATCGGTGCCCAGGACCAGGTAGCCGGCGAGGTGCGCCTCGGTCGCCTCGCGCGCGGCGGCCTGGAGGCGCTCGATGGCGGCTGTCCAATCCCGCCGCACCGCGATGATGGCTTCGCTGGCGCCGACCGCGTACGCCGCGATCAGTGCTCCCTCGACGACGAGGTGCGGGTTCCCCTCCGCCAGCGCCCGGTCGCCGAGCGCGCTTGGGTCGGCGGCCATGAGGTTGGCGACCACGATCTTGCGCTCACCGGGCGCCTCGCGCGCGATGCGCCACTTGTCCGCCGTGGGAAAGCCGGAGCCGCCGCGGCCGCGCAGCCCGGCGGACTCGACCTCGCGGATGGTCTCCTCGGGCGAGAGCCTCGTGATGGCCCGCTCCAGGCCCGCGTAGCCGCCATGGTCGCGGTAGCTGGCGAGGCTCGTCGGATCGACCCGGTCGATGTCGGTCAGGACCCGGTGCTCGCCGCCGGCAAGGATGCGGATCTGCGGGGAGAGGGAGCTCGCCATCAGGCGCGGCTCCCCGCGGACGTGGTCACGCGTCGCTGGGCGACGATGTGCAGCGCCTTGTCCACGGTCAGCGGTCCGTAGACGAGGGTGTCGATGCGCATGGCGGGGCTGGTCGCTCCCGCGCCGACGTCCGGGCGCGTCTCGAGGCTGAAGCGGCCGTCGGCCGTCGTCTCGCCCGCGCGGATGCCGAGCTCTTCCTCGAGCGCGTTCAGGAGCCGATCGCCTCCCGCGAACCGGCACGACGCGCAGTCGCACACCGTGACCAGGTGGCCCTCGGTCGGGAGGAGCCGGAAGCCGCCGAGGCCGGCCGCGCCGAACACCTGCGCCCAATGGATGCTCATGCGGTCGCTGACGCGGCGAAGGGCCCGCTCCGGAAGGTAGCCATAGCGGTCGCCGATGGCGCGGAAGATCGCGATCAGCGCCTCCGGCCTTCCGCCGTAGCCGTCCACGACACCGTCCACGAAAGGCGTGTCGATCTCCTCGTCCCAGCGCGCCGGGTTGCGCATCGGCCTCGCCGGCAGGCCGGCACGGCGGTAGGCGTTCGCATCCTTGCGCTCGTCGTAGATCTCCGGCATCCCGAAGCGGATGCGGTTGCCTTCCGAGTCGAAGCCGCTCATGTCGATCGCCTCGACCGGGCAGACCTGGGCGCACTGGAAGCAGACCTCGCACTTGTGCTCGCCGAACGGGTCGTAGATCAGGTCGAGCCGGCCGCGCCACCGATCGGGGATCTCGGGCCGCACCTCCGGGTACTGGCGCGTGACCTTCGGCGCGAAGAAGTTGCGGAACGTCGTCGCCATGCCCTTGGCGATGCCGGAGCCGGGGAATGGCATCCTCAGTCCGCTCCTTCGTGGGTCACAGGTCGAACGCCACGACCGCGATGGCGGTGACGAACAGGTTGACGAGCGCCAGGGGAAGCAGCAGCTTCCAGGCGACGCCCATGAGCTGGTCGACGCGGACGCGCGGCAGCGTCGCGCGCAGCCAGACGGCAACGAAGACGAAGATGTAGGTTTTCAGGAAGAACCACAGGATGCCCCACAGGGTGCCGACGAAGCCATCGAGCTGCGCCGGGAACGGCCACGGCGCCAGGTAGCCGCCGAAGAAGAGGCTGGCCAGGATGCCGCTCATGATGAAGAGCGCGACGTACTCGGCGAAGAAGAAGAATCCGAAGCGCATGCCGGAGTACTCGGTGAACGGCCCGGCCACGAGCTCGCTATCGGCCTCGACCATGTCGAATGGCGTGCGATTGATCTCGGCCAGGCTGGCGACGTAGAAGATGCCGAGGCCGATCGGCTGCCAGATGAGGAGCCAGCCGTGCTCGCGCTGCCAGGCGATGAGCTCGCTGAAGCTGAGCGTGCCGGCCAGGACCACGGCGCCGACGATGGATAGCGTCAGGGGAATCTCGTAGCTGACCATCTGAGCGGCGCTGCGCAGGCCCCCCAGCAGCGAGTACTTGTTGTAGCTCGCCCAGCCGGCCACCAGCAGGCCGACGACCGAGAGGCCCAGCACGGCGAAGAAGTACACGATGCCGATGTTGAAATCGGCCGCGATGGCACCCGGCGCGAACGGCATGACCAGCATGCTCATCGCTGCGGCCATGTACACCATCCAGGGCGCCAGGGTGAACGTGGATCGGTCGGCCTGGTCCGGAACAGTGTCCTCCTTGGCGAGCACCTTGAAGCCGTGGATCGTGCTCTGGAAGAGGCCGCTCGGGCCGATCCGGTTCGGGCCGATGCGCAGGTTCATGCCGGCAATGACCTTCAGCTCCATCTGGATGATGACGAACGCGGTCGGCACGGTGAGCAGGAGCAGGAGTGTCGTGGCCAGCACGAACCGCCCGATGCCGAGCAGCAGCTCCCAATCCATCTATCGGGCCATCGGCTACTTGTCCACGCCGCCCATCACCGGATCGAAGCTGGCCATCACGGCCATCGTATCGGCGACCAGCTTGCCGGGCATGACCTTCGGGACAGCCTGGAGGCTGATGAAGCTCGGATCGCGCATCCGGAACCGATACGGGTTCGGTCCGCCGTCGCTGATGGAGTAGACGCTGTACAGGCCGCGCGGCGACTCGACCGCGGCATAGGCGCGTCCGGGCTTCGGGCGGATGATCCCCGGAACCTGGGCCTGCACCGGACCGTGCGGCATCCTGTCGATGATCTGGTCGATCAGGTGGATGCTCTGCTTGATCTCCGCGATGCGCTGCAGGTATCGGGCGTAGGAGTCGCCGGACTCCTGGGTGATCACGTCGAACTCGAGCTCGCGGTAGATCGAGTACGGGTGCGCCCTGCGGACGTCGAACGGAACGCCCGAGGCCCGCAGGTTCGGCCCGGTGACGCCGAGCGAGATGGCCTCCTGCCCGGTGAGAGTGCCCATGCCGATCGTCCGAGCCCGGAAGATCTCGTTGTCGGTGATCATGTGCTCGTTCATCTCGATGTTCTTCATCACCCGGCTCCGCCACGTCCCGAGGCGAGAGAGGAACTCGTCGTTGGTGTCGAAGTTCACGCCGCCGACGCGGAAGAAGTTGAAGAGCATCCGCTGGCCGCTGATGGCCGAGAGCATGTCGACGATCTCGTCGCGGTTGATGAAGGCGTACAGGATCGGGGTCAGGCCACCCATGTCGAGCGCGAGGAAGCCCATCATCAGGCCGTGGCTGAAGATGCGGTTCAGCTCGACCACGAGGGCACGGATGTACTCGGCACGCCTCGGAGGCTCGATCCCGTACAGCTTCTCGAACGCGATCGCCGGCGCGTGCTCGTTGTGCATCGTCGACAGATAGTCCATCGGGTCGACGTAGGTCAGCACCGTCGTGTACGTGGCGTTCTCGCACAGCTTCTCGATGCCACGGTGCAGGTAGCCGAGGACCGGATCGATGTCCACGATGATCTCGCCGCGCACCTTGACCACGAGCCGCATGACGCCGTGCGTGGAGGGGTGCTGCGGGCCCATGTTCACGAGCATCTCGCCCTCGTCGAGGGAGTAGACCTCGCGCTCTCGCTCGGTCTGCGGGGGGCGATCCGGAATCCCGACCTGGTCGAAGCCCGCATACTCGCCGCGCTCCGTCCTGACCGGCCCAAGCCCGGCCGCCGCGCGCAGCCGCTCCTCCTCGGCGCGGTCGAGCTCGATCGGGTCGGGGATGCGCGTGTCGCGGTCGATCGTCGTCATCGGGGCCGGCTCTGGTCGGCGAGCGTCTCGCCATCCTCGACGGCCTCCGCCGGCGCGTCCTCACGAAGCTCGCTGGCGGCGAAGGTGACCCCGGGAGCGTCGCGGAAGCGTGTCAGGTCCCACGTCTCGGGACGCTCGAGCGGGTTGACCCCGGCCGCAGCGGAATCGGCCGCATCGTCGGGCAGCACGAAATCCTTGCGGTGCGGGAAGGACCGGTAGTCGGGGCTCATGTAGATGCGCCGCAGGTCGCGGTTGCCGTCGAAGACGATGCCCATCATGTCGTACATCTCGCGCTCGTGGAACATCGCCCCCTCCCACAGGCCGGTGATCGTGGGAAGGCGGGGCTCGGCGCGATCGACGCGCGCGCGGACCCGGAGCCAGGCGGGATGCTTCCAGCTGAACAGGTGGTAGACCACCTCGAAATGCTCGTTCGGACCGTAGTCGACCGCGGCGGCATCGGCGAGCATGAAGAAGGCAAAGTCGTCGTCGTCGCGCAGGGTGGTCAGCACGTCGAGCGCGCGCGCGCCATCGATCGTGAACTCGACGGTGTCGGCGTCGGTCCACAGGTCGCGGAGGTCGGCGGAGAGGCGCTCGGTCAGCAGCCGGACGAGCGCCCCCGCGGCGACGGGCGTGGTCAGCGCACGTCTCCTTCCCAGCGCGTGCGCTGCGGTCCGCGATCGACGTACGTGTTCCACTGGCCGCGGCGCTGCTTGACGAGCTCGTGGAGCTTCATCATCCCGTAGATCAGGCCCTCGGGGCGCGGCGGGCAGCCCGGCACGTACACGTCGACGGGCATCACACGGTCGACACCCTGGACGACCGAGTAGGACCGCTTGAATCGCCCGCCGGAGGTCGTGCAGGTGCCCATCGCCACGACCCACTTCGGCTCCGGCATCTGCTCCCAGAGCCGTACCAGCGGGCCGGCCATCTTCGTCGTCAGCGTCCCCGCCACGATGAGCACGTCCGCCTGGCGCGGGCTGGCGCGGAAGGGAAACATCCCGAAGCGGTCGATGTCGTTCACGCTCGTCGCGGTGCTCATCATCTCGATGGCACAGCAGGAGAGGCCGGAAAGGAGCGGCCACAGCGAGTTGGCACGGATCAGGTCGAGCACGTAGTCGGCCTTGGTGGGGATCACTTCGAGCAGGCCGTGGAATCCGCCCTGCGGATGCTCCTCCATGTCGAACGGCTGGAGCAGCGCGTCGCCAGCCCCCTGGTCCGGGATGATGATCGGAGGCCCGCCGTCGCCCCTGGCGACCGGCAGCATCGGGTCGGCGGTCGTGCTCGGCGTCGAGTTCGGTCGATCTACTGCCATCGGAGGTCACCCTTCTTCCACGCGTACAGCTCGCCGAACATCAGGATCGCAAGGAAGATGCCGATCAGGACGATCCCCTGGTATTCGATGGCCCGCACCGTGATGGCCCACAGGTAGACGAAGATGATCTCGACGTCGAAGGCCACGAAGAGCAGGGCGTAGAGGTAGAAGGCCAGGCCGAACCGGCTCCAGGTGTCACCGATGGTGTCGATCCCGCACTCGTAGGGCAGCCCCTTCTGCGGACGGCGGCGCCGGTGCGTGATCAGCCAGCTGAACAGGATCGTCCCGAAGACGAAGGTCGTCGCGGCGAACCCGAAGCCGATGACGTAGAGCAGTCCGGTGTGATCCATCTCCACTCCGGTTGCACGGTGATGTGCTGGATATCGGGGCGCATCGCCCAACACGTGTGTTCGTCGTTCAGTGGAGCGGATGCCACGAGGCAGGCCCGCTCGTTCACAGTCTAGCAGGGGCACCCCGGCGAGTTGCCATGCCGCCATGGCCGGCCGGTCCCATCCTCACCTTCCCTGCCATGCCGCCGCCACGACAAGCCGCAGGCCGTCGCTGACGAGCGCGTGGCCGCCGAACAGGATCGGGACGGGCGCGCCTGCGGCCGCCCGGGTGAGCTCTCGCAGCCAGGGCGTGGCGACCCGTGCGTGGTCGCCGAAGTCCGACGCGAAGCGCTCCTCCTCCGGGGGCCAGGCCGACGCGTCCGCCGACCCTGTTACGGAAGCGATCAGGACGCGCGTGTCGAGGATCACCGCATCGCCCAACCGGCCCAACTCGTCCACGAGCTCGGAGGGTGATGACCGGGCCATGAGCGCAGCCAGGATGGAGCGGGGCGGCTGGGCGGCTCCCGGAGCCGAGCGCATCCCGCGCTCCTCGACCAGGCAGCGAACCCGGCAGGCGGTCTCGGTCTCCAGCTCCTGCCACGTGCCGGCGGGAACGCGACCCGCGACGACGAGCTCAGCGGAGCGGTCGCGGATCACCTCGCCGATGCGCGCCAGGTGCGGCACCTCGAGGGCGCCACCGCCGGGCAGGCGTGCCATCTCCAGGAACCCGCGGACCGATCCGTCCAGCGGGCGCGGTCCCGGCAGGCGCGTGGCCAGCCGGAGCAGGGCGAGGTCGAGCGTCGTATCGACGTCGAAGCGGGACCAGGGGGTCGCGCCGAGATCGCGCCACGCAAAGCCCGCGTCGTTCAGGCACCGCGCGGCGGCATTGTCGGTCGCGCAGCCCGAGAGTGCGCTCAGCGCGGCATCGAGGTCGCCGGCGACCACGAACGCATCGGCGCTGAAGCGGTTATTGGCGACGACCTCGCCGGCAACCGGCGAGAGGAGGTCATCGAGTCCGTCGTCCCCGAGCAGGGCGAGCGCGCTGCCGCCCGCGTAGCCGATGGCGTCGACCCCGCCGTCGGCGACGTGCAGCGCACTCCGAGCAGCGGAGGCGAACCAGCGCCCCCAATGGAAAGGCCCGTCGCCGGGCGCCGCGTGCGCCAGTGGCGCGACGGCCGCGCCGAGCCGGCCGAGGCGCTGCGAGAGGTCGGCGGCCAGCAGGCGCCGCCCATCGGCGGCGATCGCCACGTGCGTGCCGAACGGCTGACCCTGCGCCGGCGTCGTCACGAGGACGAGCGGCGCCGGGCGTTCAGGCATCGGCGTCGGAGGTGGCGGCCGTGACACGCAGCCGGTTGAGCTGCTCCAGGTGCATCAGGTCGTGGATGCCGACGAA
>JACCWY010000399.1 GCA_013697395.1 Chloroflexota bacterium
GAGGGCACGGTCCGGCACCGGATCGCGGTGCGGGAGTCGGATGGCACGACCGGGGACGATGAGCTCGACGCGCTCCGCCTCCTGCTGGCCGAGGCCCTCTGGCGGCAGGGTCGGCTCGTCGGCGCCCGCGCGGCGCTCGATGCGATGCGGCCGTCGAGCGCTCAACGCCGGCTGCCCATCGCCCTGCTCGTCGAGGCGGAGTCGCTCGCGGCAGCCGGGGAGCCGGACCGCGCCGCCGGCGCGCTGGAGCGCGTCATCGCCGCCGTCGGAGTCGACGATGCGTTCGCGCTGCGCGCGGGCGTGCCCGGCCGCCTGACCTGGCCACTGCCCGGCGAGCTGATGCCCTCGCCCGCGCCCGCCCGCCCGCCGTGGTCGGCAGCAGCCGAGGAGTCCGACGCAACGCCGGCCGAGGAGGATGCCCGCACGGCGGCCGCGCGCGTCCGGCTCGAGGAGGCACGCGTGGCCTACGTCGCGGGCGACCTCGCCCGTGGTGACGGCGAGATGTCGATCGCGGTGCGGCTGGATCCCGAGCTCGCCCGCGACGGCGTGGCGATCATGGAGCCGACGCTGGGCGGTCAGCCGAACCAGGAGCGTCTGCTACTGTACGGCGACCTGCTCCGCGCCGGGGGGCGCCGCGTCGAGGCCGAACGGGCGTTCGATCGCGCCGCAGACCGGCAGCGCTGACCGTCCATGCACACCAGGAGCACCGTCCCGTCATGCAGCGCACGCTCGTCCTCGCCAAGCCCGACGCCGTCCAGCGCGGGCTCATCGGCGAGATCATCGGCCGCTTCGAGCGCAAGGGCCTCAAGGTCGTCGGCCTCCGGCTGCTGACCGTCCCGCGCGCCATGGCGGAGGAGCACTACGCCGTCCACGCGGGCAAGCACTTCTACGACGGGCTCGTCGCGTTCATCACCTCCGGCCCGGTCGCGGCGTTCGCCCTCGAGGGCCCGGACGTCATCGCCGTCGTTCGCCGAATGGTCGGCGCGACGATGCCGAACGAGGCCGAGCCCGGCACGATCCGAGGCGACCTGGGGGTGAGCGGGCTCCGCAACCTGATCCACGCCTCCGACGCCCCGGGGACGGCCGAGTCCGAGCTGGCGCTGTGGTTCGGAGCGGATGCGCTGGTCGGCTACGAGCGCGAGATCGACGCGTGGATCGTGGCCGAGGAGCCGGCGCGCCCCTGACGCCCCTGGTTGTCCGCGCCGCGGGCGCCGACTGCCGCTAGCGGGCGGCCGCGTCGGTCGTCGCGAGGGCCGGGTACGCGGGACGCTCGATCAGCCCGATCCGCTCGAGCGGGAAGTACCGCAGCCAGGCGCGACCAAGGATCAGCTCCTCGTCCACCGGGCCGAAGACGCGCGAGTCCTGGCTGTGCGGCCGGTTGTCGCCCATCACGAAGTATTCGTTCTCGCCCACGATCCAGGTCAGGGGGCAATCCGGGTTCGAGCAGATGGTCGCGGCCGTGGAGCCGTCCGCTTCGTCGACCACGTAGGGCTCCTCGATCCGAACGGGGCTGGCACCCGGGCGCGTGACGAAGACCCGCCCGTTCTCGAGCGCGACCGTGTCACCGGGCATCCCGATGACGCGCTTGATGAACGGGATGCCCTGCGTGTCGAGCCCGGACCCGCTGGGCGGGCTGAACACGACCACGTCGCCGTAGTGATAGCTGTCGAAGCGCGGCGTCAGCTTGTCGATGAGGATGTACTCGCCGTCGACGATCGTGGGCAGCATCGAGCTCTGCTGCACCTCGAACGGCTGCGCCACGAAGTTGTGGATGACAAGGTAGATGAGCAGGGTCAGGACGAGCGTCTCGACGATCTCGAAGGCGCAGCCGAGGGCACGGCGCGAACCGGCGCGCTCGCTGCTCGCGGGCGCGCCGTCGGGATCGGGCTCCGTGGGGAGGTACGTCATCGGCCTTGGGGTGCGGGGTGGGCGGCTGGCGACAGAATAGCGCACGCGGCCCGCTAGACTCGCCGGTCAGATGGGCAGCCTCATCCTGGTTCGTCACGCGACGACCGCGGCCTCCGCCTCGGGACGCAACCTCGGCCAGCGCGACGATCCGCCCCTGGCCGATGCAGGCCGCGAGCTGGCGGCGCACCTCGGAGCGACGCTCGCGGCCGAGCTGGCCGAGCTGCCGCACGACGAGCTCCGGCTCGTCAGCAGCCCGGCCCTGCGATGCCGGCAGACGGCCTCCGCCGTCTCCGTCGGGCTCGGGATCGCCGTCGACGCCGTCGAAATCACTCCCGGCCTGCTGGAGCTCGACTACGGGGCGTGGGACGGTCTCACTGCGGAGGAATGCCGCGACCGCGACCCTGAGCAGCGGTCGGCGTGGGAAGCGGACCCGTACGCGACCGCCTGCCCGGAGGGGGAGTCGGGCGCCGACGTCGCGCGGCGCGCCTTTGCCGCGCTATCGCCCATCGAGCGGTGGCTGGCCGCCGACCGCGCGCGCTGCGCCATCGTCGTCACCCACAACCACGTCATCCGGCTGCGCCTGTGCGACCTCCTCGGCTGGCCGATGCGCGAGTACCGGGACCGCCTGTCGGCCGACCCCGGCGGATACAGCCTCGTGACGTTCGGCATCGGCGTCCCTGTCGTGCGACGCGTGAATGCGCCGGCCGCCTGAGGCCCGTCAGGGGCTCCCCACTCGTACATCCCTATAATCCGAGGTCCGTCCTCAGCCATACCTTCGAGGTCCCATTGACGATCGAGCTCAGCCAGCACCTCCAGCCGGTGATGCAGGCAAAGGTGACTCCCAAGCAGATCGCCGCCAACTACATCCTCCAGATGAGCTCGGTCGAGCTGCAGGAGGCGATCGCCCAGGAGCTCGACGAGAACCCGGCGCTCGAGATGGAGGAGCTGCCCAACTGCCCGATCTGCGGGCGGCCGGTCACCGGCAACTACTGCACCGACTGCATGCCGCGCAAGAACGACACGAATGGCGACGAGATGCGCCTGAGCACCGACGACCTGCCCGGGGACGGCGCCACGCGGCTTCGTGACGAGGACGACGAGTTCGACCCGATCGCCCGGGCGGAGGCGGACTTCACGCTCGAGGACCACCTGACCTGGAACCTCCACGCATTGCTGCCGACGCGCCTGCACCCGGTGGCCGACCATGTGGTCGGTGCGCTCGACTCGAATGGCTTCCTGACCGAGACCGATGAGGAGGTCGCGGCCGCCACCGGCGTCACGGTCGCCGACGTCGCGCAGGTCCTGGCGGCCATGCGAGGACTGGAGCCGATCGGTATCGGCTCGCGCTCGATCACCGAATCGCTGCTGGCGCAGATCGAGTACCTGCGCGAGCTGGACGAGATCGAGATCCCGGCCCACGCCGAGGCGGTCATCGCCAACCACCTCGGCGATCTCGGCGAGCGCCGCTTCCGCGAGGTGGCCGCATCGGTGGGCGCGACGCAGCGCGAGGTGATCGCGGTATGGGAGTTCGTGAAGAGCAACCTCAACCCGTATCCGACGTCCGCCTTCATCGCCGCGGTGAGCGGCGACGGCTCGCGCACGATCATCCGGCCCGACGTCCTCATCCGCGCGATCGACGGTGAGCTGACGGTCGAGGTCGTGGAGTCGCGGCGCTTCAGCCTCCACGTCGCGCCGATCTATTCCAGCCTCAGCTCGAAGCTGCGCAGCGCCGAGACGACCGAGGACGAGAAGCAGCACGTTCGCCAGTACGTCGGCCGCGCGAAGTTCTTCATCGACAACATCAACCGGCGTCGCGCCACGATCCAGCGCATCGCCGAGTGCCTGGTCGAGCGCCAGCGCGACTACCTGGTCCATGGGGTCCAGCACCTCGTTCCGCTCACCCGGGCCGAGGTCGGCGAGCTCATCGGGATGCACGAGTCGACCGTCAGCCGTGCCACCGCGGAGAAGTACGTCATGATCCCGACCGGCCAGGTCGTGCCGTTCAGCCACTTCTTCACGGCGTCGCTCGGCACCAAGGACCAGATCAAGCGGATGATCGAGGCCGAGGACGCGCGGCATCCGTACTCCGACCAGGAGATCGCCGACGCACTGGCCGAGGAGGGGATTGCGCTGGCCCGGCGCACCGTCGCCAAGTACCGCGACGAGCTTCAGATCCTGCCCGCCCGCCTGCGTCACCGCTGACCGCACGCGGTCGCAGCGCCATGCGCGCCGTCCTCCTGCGCAGCCTGGTGGTGGTCGGGATCGGCGGGCTCATTCTCGCCGGCCTTCTCTACGTGGCAAGCACCGTCGACCGGCGCGCGCCGACCGTGGCCGGAATCGCGCTGACCCAGCCGGTGCCCGATGAGACGAGCGTGGCGCTCATCACGACCGGTCTTGCCGTCGAGTTCACGGAGCCGGTGGAAACGGCGTCCGCGCCGGATGCGCTCACCATCGATCCCGCCGTGCCCGGCAGCGTGAGCTGGAGCGGGAGCACGATGATCTTCACCCCGCGCGAGCCGCTCGACGTTGCGAGGAGCTACACCGTCACCGTTGGGCCGGGCGTGCGCGATCTCGCCGGCAACCCGATGACCGAGCTGCCGGGTCCCTTCACCTTCGAGACGACCGGCCCGCCGGAGGTGGTCGAGACCGTCCCGGCCGATGGCGCCGAGGAGGTGGCGCTCGGCGAGCCGATCGCCGTCACCTTCTCGACCCTCATGGATACCGCCTCTGTCGAAGCCGCACTGCGGCTGCGTCCTGCGTTCGCGCACGAGCTGCGCTGGAGCGGGCGCCTCCTCGAGATCGTGCCGAGTGAACCGCTCGAGACCGATCGCGAGTACCAGGTCGCCATCGGCGAGGACGCATTCGACGTCTCTGGCGTCGCCCTCGACGCACCGGCCAGCGTCCGGTTCCGCACCGTGTCGCCCGGGCTCCAGGCATCGGTGCTGATCCCGGCCGACGGGGCCGATGGGATCGCCCCGACCTCGCCGATCGCCATCATCTTCGACCGCCCGGTCGAGCCCGGCTCGATCTCGGCGGACGGGCTGCTCACGATCACGCCGGACGTGGCAGGCTCATTGGCGCTCGTCGACGCCGACGGCGGCGAGCCCGCCGAGCCGTCCGACGGGACGATCCTGCGCTTCGTGCCGTCCGGGCCCCTGCCCGCCAACACCACCTTCGAGGTCATGCTCGCCACGGCCGTCACCAGCCTCTCCGGAGACGGCCTGGCCGAGGTGGTGACCTGGTCGTTCACGACCGGCGCCCCGCAGGCCACGCTCTCGAACCAGGTCGCGTTCCTGTCGGATCGGTCCGGCGTGCCGAACCTGTGGGCCATGAATCCGGACGGCACCGCGCCTCGACAGCTCTCGGCAGAGCTGACGCCGATCCTGGACTACGCGGTCGCCCCGGACGGAAGCTCGTTCGTGGTCGGCGACGGCCGACGGCTCGTCCAGGCCGATGCATCGGGCACGAACCGGCGGGTCCTGACCGCCGAGGGCTTCATCGAGTTCGATCCGACCTTCGCGCCGAATGGTGAGCGGATCGCGTTCGCGCGGGCGGACGCCGAAACCGGCCTCGGGCTCGGCCTGTGGGAGCGGGCGGTGGACGCCGGGGACGCCACGCCGATCGAGCTTGCCGGCGAGCCGACCGCCTCCCCGGTCCCCTCCGGCTCGGCCGAGGACGGGGACTCGGCGCAGTGGCTGCGCGCCCCGCGCTACGCGCCAGACGGTCAGTCGCTCGCCTTCGTGGACCTGGACGGGTCGGTCGGGATCATCGACCTGGCTACCGACGAGCCGAGGCGCGTTCGTTACGAGGCGCACGCTCCAGCGGCGTGGCTCCCGGACTCGTCCGCGATCCTGCTCACGGGCCGGCGACCCGCCGTTCCGGGCGACCCGGCCTTCGGCGATCGCATCGAGCCACTCGAGCCGGCGGGCGACGTCGAGGTTGCCATCCTCGAGGTGTCCGGATCGCGGCTGGGCGAGACCGGATTCGGGACGGACGCCCGGGTCGCGGCCGTCGCCACGGACGGGCGAGTCGCGTACCTGCGCGGAGATGGCTCGCTTCGGATCGCCGAAGCGCCACGCGATGCCGGCGGAGCGGTCGGGGGGCTGCGGGACGAGCGCATCGGCGCCGCCTCGTTCGCGCCGGGCGAGGAATCGCTGGTCATCGTCGTCCTGCCACAGGCAGGCGGGGAGGCAACCGATGGACGCATCGAGCGGATCGAGCTCGATGACGGCGAGCGCACGATCCTGACCAACGATGGCTGGCGGCCGCGCTGGCTGCCCTGATCCGATCGGTGGGCCGCGACCGTGCTAGAATCCGCCCGCCTTCGCTGGCGGGCCCCGTGATCTGAACGCTCCGCCGGCGATTCCTGTGCGTCAATCCCGGCCGACACATCGCCCTTGCCACGCCGCGGGCACCGGCCGCACTCGGGAGGATCCATGGAGCTCCAGCCCATCCTGTGGGTGATTCCGCTGGCGGGCATCGCCGCCATCGCCTTCGCCCTCTACCTCGCCTGGGACGTCCTGCGCGCGGACACCGGCACCGAGGCGATGCAGGAGATCGCCGGCACGATCTTCGAGGGCGCCGTTGCATTCATCCGGCGCCAGTACCAGACGATCGGGTTGCTCGCCATCGGCGGCGCGGTCGTGATCGGGCTCGTCATCACCCTCGTCGAGGGCCAGGAGGTCGCCGATACGAGCATCTTCGGCCTCGACCTGGGCATTCGAACCGGCATCGCGTTCCTCGTCGGCGCCGCCTGCTCCATGGCGTCAGGGATCATCGGCATGTTCATCAGCGTCAAGGCGAACCTGCGAACGGCGGCCGCGGCGCAGCACAGCCTGGTGCGTGCGGTGCAGGTGGCCATGCGTGGCGGCGCCGTGTCGGGCTTCCTGGTCGTTGCGCTGTCGCTCCTCGGCGTGTACGGCATCTTCGTCGCCTTCGGCGGGTTCACGAACCCGGAGGAGGCACCCTTCCTCATCGTCGGCTTCGGCTTCGGCGCCAGCTTCGTGGCGCTCTTCGCACAGCTGGGCGGTGGCATCTACACGAAGGCGGCCGACGTCGGCGCCGACCTGGTGGGCAAGGTCGAGGCCGGCATCCCCGAGGACGACCCGCGCAACGCGGCCGTCGTGGCCGACCTGGTTGGCGACAACGTCGGCGATTGCGCCGGTCGCGGCGCCGACCTATTCGAGTCGACGGCGGCAGAGAACATCGGCGCCATGATCCTGGGCGTGGCCGTGTGGCGGATCGCGACCGAGCTCGGGTGGCCGAATCCCGAGGCGTGGATCTTCTTCCCGCTCGTCGTCCGCGGATTCGGCCTGCTGGCCACCATCGTGGCCATGTTCTTCGTCCGCGGCCTCGAGGACGAGAACCCCATGAACATCCTGAACCGCGGCTACTGGGTCACGACCCTCCTGTCGGTCGCCGGGCTGGCCCTCACGACCTTCGTGATGATGAACACCGCGGCCGACCTGCCGGCGAACGGCATCCCGGCCTGGATCTGGTTCTTCGGCGCCGGCATCGTGGGACTCGCGACGAGCGTCGCGTTCGTCTACATCACGCAGTACTACACCGCGGGCAGCTTCCGTCCGGTTCGCGAGATCGCCGAGGCGTCCAAGACCGGCCCGGCCACGAACATCATCAGTGGCACCGCCGTCGGCTTCGAGACGACCGCGGTGACGGCCATCACCATCGCCATCGCCCTGTTTGCCAGCTACACGCTGGGCACGCAGGCCGGCCTGATCAACGAGGCGGGGGACAACGTCGGCGGCATCTTCGGCACCGCCGTGGCCACGATGGGCATGCTCATGACGACGGCCTACATCCTGGCCATGGACACGTTCGGGCCGATCACCGACAACGCCGGCGGGATCGCCCAGTTCAGCCATGCGGACGAGAGCGCCCGGGAGATCACCGATCGGCTCGACGCGGTCGGGAACACGACGAAGGCGCTCACCAAGGGGTACGCGATCGCATCGGCCTCGCTGGCCGCCTTCCTCCTGTTCAGCGCCTACATCGACAAGGTCAACCTGATCCTCACCAACCAGATCGAGGCCGGCACCCGGGAGGCGGGCACGCTGCTCGAGTCGGTCGACCTGGCCAACGTGAACGTCTTCATCGCCGCGCTCATCGGGGCGATGCTCGTCTACTTCTTCAGCAGCCTCGCCATCCGAGCGGTCGGCACCGCCGCCCAGGCGATCATCGTCGAGGTCCGGCGCCAGTTCCGCGAGATGCCGGGCATCATGGATTACACCCAGCGGCCGGACTACGCGCGCGTCGTGGACATCACGACACGTGCGGCGCTGCGGCAGATGATCCTGCCCGGCACCGTGGCCGTCGCGACGCCGATCATCGTCGGCCTGCTGCTCGGCCACGAGGCCGTGGCCGGCATGCTGATGGTCGGCACGATCGCCGGCGTCCTGCTGGCGACCGTCCTCAACAACGGCGGCGGGGCGTGGGACAACGCGAAGAAGTACATCGAGTCGGGCCAGCTGAAGGACGACGATGGCAACGTGCTCGGCAAGGGATCAGATGCTCACGCCGCGGCCGTCGTGGGCGACACCGTGGGCGATCCCTTCAAGGACACCGCCGGACCGTCGCTCCACGTCCTCGTCAAGCTGCTGGCCACGATCACGCTGGTCCTGGCGCCGCTGTTCATCCGCTAGGAGCGTCGATGGCCGGCGCGTATATACGTATATACGCCGCGGCTGCCACAAACCATGGACGTCGTCTTGCAGGCCGCGCTCGTCGGGCTCCTCCAGGGCCTGACCGAGTTCATCCCGATCAGCTCGTCCGCGCACCTCGAGCTGGCGCCCTGGATCGCGGGCTGGGAGTCCGACGGGCTGATCGGAAGCCTCGCCTTCGACGTGTTCCTCCACCTCGGGACGCTGGTGGCGCTGCTGATCTACTTCGCGCGCGACTGGGTGCGCTACATCGGCGCATGGCTCGCGAGCGTGCGCGAGCGTCGCATCGGCGAGGACCCTGACCGTCGGACCGCATGGCTCCTGGTGCTGGCCACCGTTCCCGCCGCGATCATCGGCTTCTCGCTCGAGGGTTTCATCGAGGAGTCGTTCCACGGCGACAACGACGGGGCGCGCCTGGCGATCGCAGGCTTCCTGGTCGTCGGCGCGACCGCGCTGTGGCTGGCGGACCGCCTCGGACGCCGGCAGCGGGACGTGCAGGACCTCACCGTGCCGACGGCGCTGACGATCGGGCTGTCGCAGGCCCTGGCGCTGCTCCCCGGCATCAGCCGGTCGGGAGCGACGATCACGGCAGGGCTGGCACTCGGCATGACGCGCGAGGCCGCCGCCCGCTTCAGCTTCCTGCTCGCCACGCCGATCACCCTGGGGGCTGGCCTGTACGGATCGCGCAGGCTGCTGACGGAGGCACACAGCGGAACGGAGTGGCTGGCGATCGGGGTCGGGTTCGCCGTCGCAGCGGTCTCAGGCCTCGTCGCCATCGGATTCCTGCTCTCGTGGCTGCGCCGGCGCTCGGTGACCGTGTTCAGCGCCTACCGGGTCCTCTTCGCGCTCTTCATCGTCATCCTGGTGGCGATCGGTCGGTGACCGCAGCAGGCGACCTTTGACTTGAGGCTGGGCCGAGCCTACAATCTGTCGGCCGCCGGCCAGCGCCGGGGGCGCCTGGCCCATCGGGTACGGCCAGCTTCAGGAGACGCCGCCACGTTCGGCGGGGCCTGGAGCGTTTTTTGTAATCACCAGCAGCGGATGACGTCGCGTCGAACCCCACGACGGGGCGAGCCTCTCCCGGAGGCACCGCACGAGGACGAGGGGGCATCACGACATGAACACCAAGCCCGTCTACCTCACCGTCGAGGGGCTCGCGAAGCTCAAGGCCGAGCTCCACGAGCTCGTCACCGTCGACCGTCCGCGCGTCGCTGCCCGGATCCACGAGGCTAAGCTCGACGGCGACCTGTCCGAGAATGCCGAGTACGAGGACGCCAAGCAGGAGCAGTCCTTCCTCGAGGGGCGCATCGCCACGCTGGAGCTCCAGCTTCGCAATGCCGCCGTCATCGAGAAGGCCAACGGCGACAGCGTCGGCATCGGCTCCAAGGTCATCATCAAGAGCGGTGACGGCGAGGAGACCTTCACGATCGTCGGCTCCGCCGAGGCCGCACCGCGCGAGGGGCGGATCAGCAATGAGTCGCCGGTCGGCGCCGCGCTCATGGGACGCAAGAAGGGCGACACCGTGACGGTCCACGCGCCCGCCGGGCCGATCGAATACACGCTCGTCGGCATCGGCTAGGGTTCGCTGGTGTTCTGGGCTGACGAGCTCGCCGCGGCGGCCGCCGGCCCGCAGGTCGTCAACGACTCGAAGACGCCGTCGGGGACGGTCCACGTCGGCAGCCTGCGCGGGCCCGTCGTGGTCGACACGATCGTCCGCGCGCTGCGCGACGCCGGCATCCCGACCGAGCTGCACTACGGCGTCGACGACCTCGACCCGATGGATGCGCAGGCCCTCCTCACGCCCGACGCCATCGAGCGCTCGATGGGCGTGCCGCTGTCGCACGTGCCCGACCCGGCCGGCGACTGCCACCCGTCGTACGCGCGCCACTTCGCCCAGGTCTTCATCGACACGTTCGACGGGCTCGGCATCCGGCCCGACACCTACTACTGGATGAGCGAGATCTACGACTCCGGCGCCATGGACGGATACATCCGGACCGCCCTTGACGCCGCCGCCACGGTGCGCGAGATCTACGTGCGCGTGGCAAACGTCCGCCATCCCGACAACTGGCATCCGCTCTTCGTCATGTGCGACAACTGCGGGCGCATCGGCACGACCATCGTGACCGGCTGGGACGGAGATCGCGTCCACTACGAATGCCGCGCGGACCTCGTGGCGTGGGCTACGGGCTGTGGTCACCGCGGCGATGTCTCGCCTTTCGGCGGTCGCGCCAAGCTGCCGTACAACGTGGACTGGGCGGCCAAGTGGGACCTCTTCGGCGTCACGATCGAGCCCGCCGGCAAGGACCTCTCGACGGCAGGCGGCTCGCGGGACCGGTCCGATGCCATCGCGCGCGAGGTGTTCGGCAACGAGCCGCCGCGCAACGTCCCCTATGAGTTCCTCAACATCCGGGGACGGAAGATGTCGACCTCGAAGGGTCTGGGGGCATCGGCCACGCGCATCGCCGAAGTCATCCCGCCCGAGCAGCTGCGGCTCCTCTTCCTGCGCCCCAGGCCGAACACCGCGATCGAGTTCGATCCCGAGGGAACCGATGCCATCCCGCGCCTGTTCGACGAGTCCGACCGCCTGGCCGCCGCCACCGCCGGCCGCGAGGTGCGCGGCGAGCTTCCGCCCGACCACGAGCGGCTCTTCGCCGTGAGCCTCGTCGAGCCCGACGCGGACGTCGCGAGCGAGGCCGCCGCGTATCGGCCGGCGTTCAGTCACCTCGCACTGCTCGAGCAGATCCCGGGCATCGACGTCCTCGAGCGGGTCACCACCGAGAAGGGCGCTCCATTGGCCGATCGCGAGCGCGCGCTCCTCGACGAACGTCGCGCCGCCGCGCGCGCATGGCTGGAGGCCTACGCGCCCGAGCGCGCTCGCCTCTCCGTCCAGCGCGACGCGCTGCCCGCTGCGGCCGAGGAGCAGCTCGACGATGCGCAGTGCGCCTACCTCGCCACGCTTGCCTCGACGCTTGAGTCCGCCGGGTGGGACGGCGAGAGCGTGCAGGGCGCACTCTTCGAAACCGCCAAGGACCACGATCTTCCCGCGGGGCGGGCGTTCACCGCCCTCTACCTCGCGTTCCTGGGGCGAAGCTCGGGACCGCGGGCCGGCTGGCTGCTGGCGGCGCTGGAGCGCGACTTCGTCATCGGCCGCCTTCGCGAAGCCGCCTCAGCGGCGGGCGTTCGGCGGTGAGCGTCGGCCTCCAGCGGCTGCGCGAGGAGCCGGACCTCCTTCGGCGCGCCACCGCCGACAAGGGCGAGG
>JACCWY010000401.1 GCA_013697395.1 Chloroflexota bacterium
GCTCATGGTCGTGGCCATCGCCCTGCCCTCGATCGTCGCCGACTTCGGGGGATGGGCGGACCTGGCGCGGGTGAGCTGGATCGTCAATGCCTTCCTGCTGGCGTACGTGGTCGCGATGCCGCTCGCCGGGCGCGGCGCGGACCTGTGGGGCGCCCGACGCCTCTACGTCACCGCACTCCTGCTCTTCGTGATCGGGAGCGCCGGCGCGGGGCTCTCTCGCTTCGCCGGGACGGAGGACGGCCTCACCTGGCTCATCGTGGCTCGGGTCGTCCAGGGCTTTGGCGGCGGGGCGCTGGTGCCACTCTCGATGGCCCTTGCCAGCCACCTGTTCACCGGTCGCCAGCGGTCGGCCGCGCTGGGTCTCGAGGGCGCGGCGACGTACGTCGGCATGGCCATCGGACCGGCCTACGGCGCCTGGGTGCTGCTCGGCTTCAACGTCTCGATCCCGGGCCTGGACATGGCTCCCTGGCAATGGATCTTCCTCCTCAACGTCCCGATCGGGATCCTCGCCCTGCTCCTCATCTATGTCGTCGCAGGCGGCGTCGAGACGCCCCGCGTGCGCGCCGGTCTCGACCTGGTCGGCGCCGCGCTGCTGTCGGTGGCGCTGGTGTGCGGCATCGGCGCAATCACGATCTCGGGCGCCGACGGCTGGACCAGTCCGCTCGTCATCGGCGGCGTCGCCCTCGCCGTCGTCGCGTCTGCCGCCTTCGCCCGGCTCGAGCTCCGATCTCGCGCGCCGCTCGTCGACCTGCGGCTCTTCGCCGACCGCGCCTTCAGCACGGCGAACGCGGTGAGCCTGCTGACGGGCTACACGCTGGCCACCGCCATCATCGGCGGGCCGGTCTTCGTGAA
Organism: Chloroflexota bacterium; assembly: GCA_013697395.1. GTDB lineage: Bacteria > Chloroflexota > Limnocylindria > QHBO01 > QHBO01 > JACDBZ01. The sequence goes on from JACCWY010000401.1 coordinate 853, forward strand.
CCGCGTCATGTTCGGGACCGATGCGCAGGCGTCGACCCTGCTGACCGCGCTGACGCTGGCGGTCGCCGCTGGTGCGCTCGTCGGCGGGCTGGCGTCCGGGTTCATCGGGGAGCGGCTCGTCACCGTGGCGGGCGTGCTGCTCACGGCCGCCGCCCTGTGGCTGGCCCTAGGCTGGGGAGTCGATCCCGAGCTGGAACGGCTCGTGCGCGACCTGGCGCTCTTCGGCGTCGGCTTCGGGCTGACGGTGTCGCCGCGCGCGACTGCCGCGATCGAGGCCGCCGGCGCCGGCGCCTACGGGGTCGCGAGCGCGATGCTCCAGATCACCCGGACGATCGGCATGAGCGTGGGACTCGCGCTGCTGACCTCGATCGGCCAGAACCGGATCACCGAGCTCACGGCGCTGATCGCCGATCCCGCGCGCCGCGACGCGCTCGTCGTGGAGCTGGGCAGGCCGGAGTTCGTCGGCGTCGACCCGCAGGCGTCGCTCGCGCTCATCGCTCTGCTGGAGACCTGGTCACAGGGCCAGTCGGCCGAGGTCCTGCGGCTGGTGATGGGGATCGCGCTCGCGGTCGCGCTCGCCACCCTGGCGCCGGCGTGGTTCGTGCGCGGACGGCCCGGACGCGGCGAGCAGCGGCTGGCCTAGTCCGCCGGACCGTTCAGGACGCCGCGATCGGATCCGCCACGATCACGAGCTCGCCCCAGTTGCGGTTGTAGCCCTGCGAGGTCTGGAGCGTGAGCCGCTCGTAGTTCGTGGGCTGCGTCCAGAACGCACCGGCCGCGCAGTCGTCGTGGATCTGGAGGGCGAGGGGCGGATCCGGCGGGTTGAGTGCCGGATCGGCGTTCTCGTCCGGGCAGGGCACGTTCGGGCGCACCTCGGTGACGACGTAGCGCAGGACCTGGCCGTCGGACATCTGGACGAGCACGTCGGCGCCGATCTGCACGTTCCAGAGAGGCTTGAAGAGATGCCCCAGCGCGTGGGCGAAGATGAACGCGTTCGTGTTACGCCCGGGCTGGCTGCCGGCAGACAGGATGTAGGCCGCATCCGAGGGCGGGAAGCCATCCGTCTCCGGGCTCACTGACTTCCTGACCAGGACGTTGATGCCGACCGACGGCACCTCGAGCTGGACCGCAACGACGTCGTCGGCCAACGGGGTGGGGGTCGGCGACGGCCCCACGCTCTCCGATGGCGTCGCCGATACCGTCGGATCGGGCGTCGGCGTCGCGACGGCGACCGGGGTCGGCGTCGGGGTGGCGATCGGCGGCAGGCTGGCGGCTGGCTCGTCGTCCAGGTCGAGCGTGCCGACGATAATGAGGGCGACCCCCGCCACCCCCAGGATGATCGGGAGCGCCCACGAGGAGAGACGCTTCACGTGACCGAGTCTAGCCAAGAGACCGATGCGTCGCTCTCTCGCGCGCTCACGCTGGCGCGCGACGCCCTGGCCCAGCCCCCGGCCGGCCTGCTGACCGATTTCGACGGGACGCTCTCGGCAATCGTCACCGAGCCGTCGGCCGCCCGCCTGGTTGACGGCGCCCAGGGCGCTCTGGCCACCCTGGCCGAGCGGCTCGCGGTGGTCGCCATCATCACCGGCCGAGCGCCGCTCGAAGCGCTCCGGCTGACGGCCGTGCCCGGGCTTCTGATCGCCGGGAACCACGGCATGGAATGGCTCGAGCCCGCCGCGCACGAGCCCGTGGCCGGCCCCGAGGCGGCGTCAGTATCACGCCGGCTGGACGAGGTGCTCGCGCGCCTGCCCGACCTGCCCGGCGTGGTCCCGGAGCACAAGGGCATCTCGGCCTCGGTCCACTATCGAAGCGCGCCGGATCCAGCGGCGGCGCGGGACGCCATCCTTGCGGCTCTCGGCAACGTCGAGGAGCACGGGCTGCGCATCAACCACGGGCGGATGATCGTTGAGATCCGGCCCGTCGGCCTGGGCGACAAGGGGACCGCCGTCCGCATCATCGTCGAGCGATTCGCGCTGCGCGGCGTGGTCGTCATGGGCGACGACGTCACGGACCTCGACATGTTCCGCGCCGTTGCCGAGCTGCGCGATGCGGGCCGCGTCCGCGGGGCGATCATCGGTGTCGGAGAAGCCGACCACGAGGTACGGCCCGAGATCGCCGCGGCCGCCGACGCCATGGTGGCCGATCCACCCGCCGCCGCGAGATTCCTCGCAGGACTCTCCGCCCCGGCCTGATACCGCATCGGCGCGGGCTCGTACCTGATGCGACATGTCCGCCCGCCGCCTCACCCCGCTTCGCATCGGCCTGGGATTGATCCTGCTCGGATCCTCCGGCGGCGCACTCGCTCTCGGGCTCATGGGCAACGACAGTGGGGTCACGGCGGCGGCGCCGACGTCGATGCCAGAGCTCGTGGGCGCCGGCTCGCCGACCCGGACGTCGACGCAGATGCCGACGGCGATCGGCATTCCCCTGCCACCGGCCGGTGGCTCGACGGCGAGCGTTGACGAGCGGGTCGCGTTCTGGGAAGCGCGGGTGGCGGCGAACGCGACCGACTATTCCAGCACGATCGCACTGATCGATGGCTACCTCGATCGGGTGCGAGCGACGGGCGACCTCGCCGACCTCGTGCGCGCCGACAGCGCCCTCGCTCGGGCCCGGGCTCTCGCCCCCACCGGCGATGTCCGGCTGCTGCTGCGCGAAGGGCAGGTCGCATTCACGCAGCACGACTTCACCGCGGCGCGTGACGCGGCCGGCGAGGCGCTGGAGCTCGATCCGGGGAACGAGGCGGCCGTCGCCCTCCTCGGCGACGCGTCGCTCGAGCTTGGCGACGAGGCCGGGGCGACTAACGCCTACGAGCGGCTGGCTCCCCTCGCGGCGACCGCCCCGGTGCTCTCCCGCCGGGCCCGATACGACCTGCTCACCGGCGACACCGTGGCGGCGGAGGCCGGCATGCGCGCCGCCGTCGAGGCGGCCGAGATCGAGGGATTCGCGGACCAGGCCGCGTCCTATCGCCTGCAGCTGGCGGAGCTTCTGCGTGGCGAGAACCGGGTCGACGAGGCGGCCGCCGTCTACGAAGCGATCCTCGACGCCACGCCGGACCACGTGCGCGCCATGGGCGGGCTGGCCCGGATCCGCGAGGCGCAGGGCCGCCGAGCGGACGCGATCGAGCTGCTGGAGCGCGCGACGACGCGGCTGCCCATGCCCGACCTCGTCGCCGACCTCGGTGACCTCCACGCGCTCGACGGCCGCAGCGAGGCGGCCTCCGAGTCGTACGCGCTGGTCGAGCGGATCGCGGAGGTGGCCCGCGCGAGCGGTGGCGTCTATGACCGGCAGCTGGTCCTGTTCCTCGCCGACCACGCCATGCGCGTCGACGAGGCCGTCGAGATCGCAGAGGCGGAGCTCCGCTCCCGCAAGGACGTGTACGGCCATGACGCGCTGGCCTGGGCCCTGTACCGGGCCGGCCGCCTCGATGAGGCCGACGCGGCCGCGCGCGAGGCCATGCGACTCGGCACGCCCGACGGCAGGATTCTCTACCACGCGGGCCTGATCGCCATGGCGCTCGGCCGCACCGACGACGCTCTCGACCTCCTCACGGGGGCCGCCGCCCACGAGGCCGCGCTGCCGCCGATCCAGGTCCCGGAGCTGCGAGCGGCCCTCGATGCACTCCAGGACTGA
>JACCWY010000422.1 GCA_013697395.1 Chloroflexota bacterium
ACGCGGTGGACGACGGGCTGGCCGCGGACGTCACGATCGCGCGGCTCGCGCTCGCGCTCGGCGACGGGCTGCAGGCGGCGGCCCGCCTGCGCCTCCGCGTCGCCGAGCTGGTCGAGCTCCCCTGATCGGCGATCAGGGGTTCGGGCGATCCTCCCGGTCCGACGATCCGAGACTGTCGTCGGCGGACCGCGGCGCGTCGGCGGGTCGAGCCGTGTCGACGGGCCTCGGCTCGTCTGCGCGCGGGGCGGTGTCCACCGGTGAGTCCACCGGGCGGGCGGCCGAGGTATCGGTCGACGTCGGCCGCGTATCGGTCGTGGCGGAAGGCGGGGTTCCCGGTGCTGCCGGAGCCGTGCCGAGCTGGAACTTGCCACCCTCGGACTGGAACTCCAGCCACCCACCCCAGCCCATCATCAACCCGCCGGCGATGCCGACCAGGAGGCCGATGATGTACAGCGGATAGTTACCGAGGAAGCCGATCACCCCGAGGAGCGCAAGCAGGCCGAGCAGGGCGCCGATGCCGGCGATCCCGCCCACGACGAGCATGAGCGAGCCCTTCGAGCCCGGAAGGCTGGTCTGGGGAGACCACGTGGGCAGGAAGAGGATCGCGATCATGGCGAGAGCCAGGATGAACGTGAGCCAGAGCCCGCCGGCTCCGCCACCGAAGCCTACGACTGTGAGAATCGTGCCGACGATCGAAAGGATGGCGCCCCAGAACGCGAGCCTCTCGTTCGAGTTGAGCTTGCTGAGATCCATACCTCGCCGACCCTCCTAAGGTCTTACCGGAATACGGCTGCCCTTCGGGCAGGTCCGCTCGGGACGGTACCACACGCCGCCAACGTGAACGGCGGTGAATTCGAGGGTGCGGCGTCAGCCCTGCGGCTTCGCCACCGTCGTTGCCCGCGTCCCGAACAGCGGTCGCGAGCCCCAGCGCGCATTGACGAGCGCGATCCCGCCGATCACGAGCGCCGTGCCCACCAGCAGCCCCGCGTCGATCTCCTCGGCCAGGACCACTGCCCCGAGGACGATGCCGAACACCGGCAGGAGGTACGCGACCATCGATGTGCGCGTGGCGCCCCAGTTGCCCAGCAGGCGGAAGAAGAGGAGATAGGCGGCGCCGGAGCCGAGCAGGCCCAGCCAGATGATCGCCAGGATCGCGTCGGGGCGCAGCGGGATCCTCAGCGGTCGCTCGAAGATGAGGGCCAGGACGGCGACCATCACGAGCGCGAATCCCACCTGGAAGAGGGCCGGAATCATCGGCCGCAGGCCGTGAACCATGCGCCTGGCATAGACGCCGCCGATCGCGTACGACAGCGACGAGCCGATGAGCGCCAGCTTCGCCGTCAGGTTGCCGCCGACGAGATCGGCGGGATCGAAGCCGACCAGGATCGCGACGCCGATGAAGCCGAGCGCCAGGCCGGCAAGCCGGTTGACGCTGATCGGCTCGTCCCTGAGGAAGACCGCCGCGATCACGATCACGAACAGGGGAACGGACCCGTTCAGGACCGATGCCAGCGTGGAGTCGACGCTCTGCTCCGCCCACGTGATGAGCGAGAACGGGATGGCGACGCTGAATGCGGCCATGACGAGCAGATGGCCATACATCCGCGGGTTGCGCGGCAGCCGCTCGCGCGCGGCGGCCACGACCACGCCCAGGAGCGCGAACCCGACGAGGAGCCGCATCGCGACGAGCGTGAACGGCTGGAGGCCGGCGTCGACGCCGATCTTGATGAACAGGTAGCTGCTGCCCCACAGGAAGCCGAGCAGGATGAACAGCAGCCAGTCGAGCCGCGACGACGTCGCGGGCGTCGGGGCCGGAGGTGCGGGTGCCATCGGTTCTCCGTGTCGAGCGCGAGCGTCCATCGTCGGAGCGTTCGGGGACCGCGACCAGATCCAGCTTGATCTCGAAAGAGAGGGCCAGATGGGCTGGCGGGATCGGTGAGTGATGGTGGAGATGGGGGAGAATCGAACTCCCCGTCCAGAACACGGTCGCCGAGAACTTCCTACAGGTATTTCCGGCCAACTTGCGTTTCGCGATGCGGGCCCCCGACCGGCGGGGTGCTTCGCTTGCTATCCGGTGATGCCTCTCGGCTCTTTGACGCCACTCACCGGAGTCGGCGGCGCCGCACCTCCCCGAATGACATCTTCGCCGTCCGGGGAGGGTGGACGACGTCAATGCTCACTGCCTAAGCAGCGAGGGCGTAACTATCGTTGCCAGTTACAGCAATTGCCCGCTTTTTTACGAGGCCTGCGAGCAACCTCGACCTGCGATTCTCGGTTCCCGGGCGCTGTCGAAACCTGACATCCCCACGAAACCGAACGGCCACCATCATACCAGACTGGTGCGCCGATGTGAACACCCGTTCTAACTGGGGCGCGACATTCGGCGCCCGCGTGGTGAATCCTATCGGGCTTTCACCGGGGAGCGATACTTATGTCGATGCGCTAGCTGTCCGCGGGTGCGAGTCAGAGAGCCGCTGACGCAACGGCCGGGAAGTCAAGCGGCTATTCATCGACGGACTGGTGGGTCGAGAAGCCGGGTCCCCATGCTGCATTCATTCACCGGGAGACTGCCGGCTACTCGAAATGCGCGTCTCGGGCGGTGCTGCGCACGGACTCCAAGCGTAGGGATGCGCGAACAGTCCGCGGGCGAATATCTGATGGGGTCAATAGGGCGCCAACCCGAGAGCCCCTTGATCGGCCGCGGGAGCCAAGGCTAGAGCTTGATGCGGCCGGATTCCTTGGACTCGCGCTCCAGCTCGCGCCGCACGTCACGCTCGGCGATGGTTCGACGCTTGTCATGGAGCTTCTTGCCCCGCCCGATCCCGAGCTCCAGCTTGGCGCGCCCGCGGCGGATGTAGAGCCGCAGCGGCACGATCGTCAGGCCCTTCGCGGCCTGGAGCCCGGTCAGCTCGGCGATCTGATCGCGGTGGATCAGCAGCTTGCGGGTGCGGGTCGGCTCATGGTTGTTGCGGTTCCCCTGCGCGTACTCGGCGATATGGGCGCCGATGAGCCAGGCCTCCCCCTTCTCGACCCGCGCGTAAGCCTCGGCGATGTTCACCCTGTGGGCTCGGACGCTCTTGATCTCGGTGCCGGTCAGCACGAGACCCGCCTCGAGGGTGTCCTCGATGGCGTAGTCGTGATGGGCGCGTCGGTTGACGGCGATCGTCTCGTCGGGCATCGGTCGAAACTCTGGGTGGAGGGCTCCGGGTGAGGTGAGGTGGCGGACATGGAGAGAGCCGGCCGTTTCGGCCGGCTCCTCCGTCGCTACACCACGCGAAGCTGTGTTAGGCCACTGCCTCGGTGGTGGCGTGCGTGGAACTATCCATCAGCAACACCACCTCCTTTCGTTGACGGCGATGCTAGCAGATGGGTCGCGAGCCGACAATGCCGACCACGATCCCGGCCGCCGACGCGGAGGGCGACCCGGATGGTGCGGCCTCGTCGGTCTCGTCCGCGACCGGATCACCCGCCAGGTGGGCGAGTGCCGCGTCGAGAACCGGGTCCTCCTCGGGCGGAGTCTCGGGGGTGCGGGCCGCCCTGATATCGGGCTGGATGCCGTCGGGAGCGACGCTGTTGTGCTCCGCGGTGAACCATCGGCTGATGGTGATCCGCACGCCACCGCTGTTCTCGAGGCTGCCCCAGACCTGGACGGTGTTCTTGCCGAACGATGACTCGCCCACCACCGTGGCGCGACCCGATTCCTGGAGGGCGGCCGCCACGATCTCCGAGGCGGAGGCCGAGCCCTCGTTGATGAGCACGACTACCGGCAGCTCCGGATCGGTCGCGATGCCGTCTCCGGTGGACGTCCATTCCCGCACGCCCTCGCGCACGGACTCCTGGGTGAAGATCAGCCCATCGTCGATGAACTGGCTGGCGACCTTCTGCGCGGCATCGATGTAGCCGCCCGGGTTGTCGCGGAGGTCGAACACGATCTGGTCCGCGCCATCGCCGAGCAGCTCCGCCAGCCCGGCGGCGAACTGGTCGGCGGCTGGCGCCGAGAAGCCGTTCAGCGCGATGTAGCCGATGTGGCCCTCGATGAGCCGCGTCTCGACCTCCCGGAGCTCGATCTCGGCGCGCGTGATGGTGAGGTCGAAGGGCTCGCTGTCGCGCTGCAGCGTCAGGGTCACATCGGTACCGGACTCGCCGCGGATCCGGCTGATCTGGTCCTCCATGGTCGACCCGTCGACCGACTCGCCGTCGACCGCCAGCACGACGTCCCCGGCCATGACTCCCGCCCCCTCGGCCGGTGATCCGGCCAGCGGCGCGAGGACGACGAAGCGGCAGTTCTCGCTGAACTCAGTGCAGGCGGCAAGATCCTCGGGATCCTCGATGTTGCGGATCGCCATCTCGGCGCCGATCCCGCTGAAGGTTCCCGACAGGTCGTCGCGTGCCTGCTGGAATTGCTCGGGTGGCATGTAGCCCGAATACGGGTCGCGCACGCCGTACTGGAACATCCCCTCGATCGCGCCCTCCGCCAGCTGCTCGGGATCCACCTCGTCCACGTACTCCGCCTGGATCCGGTCGTATGCCTCGCAGAAGGCGGCGAAGGCCTCATCCGGCGCGGCGCAATCGGAGCTGCCGCCGGCGCCGGCGGCGAGGTATCCACCGGCGAACAGGAGGGCGCCCACCACGGCGGCCAGGGTCAGCGAAATGATCCACGGGACGGCCCCGCCGCCCTGCGACGTGGTGGGTCGATGAGCCGGCGGCTGGGGCGAGGAATCGTTCATGGGAGCACTGAGTCTAGCAACGCACGCTCGGCGTCACGTGTGCGGCCAATTACGTTTCCGACACACGCCGCCTCAGCGCGCGGCCGTCAGGTACGAGCGGACGCTGATCCAGGACCCCACTGCGCCGACTCCGAGGCCGACCGCGAAGAGCACGATCGAGATGGTCGTCAGGAAGCGGCCGCTCACGGCGGTCGGCATCTGGAAGATGCGGACCATGGCCGGCTGGATCGGATCCCACACCGCGGCGACGAGCGCGATGGTGATCACCGCGCCAACCAGCCCGCACAGGATGCCCTCAAGGATGAAGGGCCAACGGATGAACGAGTCCGATGCGCCGACCAGCCGCATGATCTCGATCTCGTTGGCACGGCTGTAGACCGCGATGCGGATCGTGTTGATGATCATGAACAGGACGGTGAGCCCGACCAGCCCCACACCGATGATCCCGACCGTGCGGATCACGTTGATCACCCCGAGCAGCGTGTCGTACTGGGCCTGCTTGGTCAGCACGCGCTCGACGTCGTCGTGCTCCGACAGGACCGACCCGACGTCACCCGACGCGTTCGGATCGGTCAGGCTGATCTCGAGGCTGGCGAACAGCGTGATGTTCGAGTCCGGGTCGCCGAGGTCCAGCTCGCGGCCGACCTCGCGATACGACTCGCGCAGGCGGTCCATCGCCGCCGACGGCGACACGTACTCGACCGATGCCACGCCCGGCAGCGCCTCGACCTCCTCGGTGAGCGCACGGCGGTCGTCGGCCGGCAGGTCGTCGACCAGCTGGGCCGTGATGGCGACCTTGCTCTCGATGAACTCGAGACCCGAGTTGAGGCCCGCGATGACGATCAGGAGCGAAGCCAGCAGGACCAGCATCAGGATCACGGTCGCCGTCGCTGCAAGGCTCATCATTGCGTTGCGCCAGAAGCCCTGCCAGGCGCGGACGACGCTGAAGCCGACGAAGCGCAGGAAGCCCATCGCCGCCTAGTACTCGCGCTCGTAGGCCGCAGCCGACTCGTCGCGCACGAGATGCCCGCCCTCGAGCGCGAGGACCCGCCGCCGCATCGCGTTCACGATCTCCTGGTTGTGGGTCGCCATCAGGACGGTCGTGCCGAGCTCGTTGATCTGGATGAGCAGCTGGATGATCTCCCAGCTCGTTACCGGGTCGAGGTTCCCCGTCGGCTCATCGGCGATGAGGATGGCCGGATCGTGCACGAGCGCCCGTGCGATGGCGGTGCGCTGCTGCTCCCCGCCGGACAACTGGGTCGGCAGGTGATGCGCATGCTCGTGGAGCCCGACGAGATTGAGCAGCTGCGGGACCCGCTGGCGGGTCGCCGTCCCGGCCGTGCCGGTCACGTCGAGGGCGAAGGCCACGTTCTCCCAGACGGTCTTGTTCGGCAGGAGGCGGAAGTCCTGGAAGACGATGCCGATTCGCCGGCGCAGACCAGGCACCTGGCCGCGACGCATGTGGAGGAGGTCGCGGCCGGCGACCTGCACCTGGCCGGTCGTTGGGAGCTGCTCGCGGATCAGGAGCCGGATGAAGGTGCTCTTGCCGGCTCCGGACGGGCCGACGAGGAAGACGAAGTCGCCGCGCCCGATCTCGACGTTGACGTCGGCCAGTGCGACCTTCCCGTTGGGATAGGTCATACCGACGTCCACCATGCTGATGACCGGTGCGTCGGCATTCTCTGTGCGCGCCCGTCGGCGCAGGAGGGATGTCATCGGGTTGGCCCGATGGTAGCGGACATCAAGCGCCCGGGCTCGGCCCCGTCCGCGGCGCCACGCAACGGTGATGGCGGGCCTACGTCCTCGCTGTCGCGTCGCCAGCCCCGACCCGGGAGCGCAGGTAGCCGTCGATGAACGCGTCCAGCTCGCCGTCGAGCACCGCCGTCGGGTTCGAGGTCTCGACGCCGGTGCGCAGGTCCTTCACCATCGTGTACGGCTGGAGCACGTAGCTGCGGATCTGGTTGCCCCAGCCGGCCTCGACGTGCTCGCCGCGCAGGCGCGCCATCTCCGCCTCGCGCTCCTCTACCTGCCGCTCGATCAGCCTGGCCCGCAGCACGGCCATCGCGCGCTCCCGGTTCTGGTGCTGGCTGCGCTCGCTCTGCACGGCCACCGCGATCCCGGTCGGCAGGTGGGTCAGGCGGACGGCCGAGTCGGTCTTGTTGACGTGCTGGCCGCCCGCACCGCTGGAGCGGTACGTGTCGACACGCAGCTCCTTGTCGTCGATCTCGATGGCCGCGTCCTCCGGCACCTCGGGCATGACCTCGACCAGGGCGAAGCTCGTATGCCGCCGCTTTTGGGAGTCGTACGGGCTGATCCGAACGAGCCGATGGACGCCGCGCTCGCTGCGAAGCTGCCCGTATGCCCAGCGCCCGTCGATGCTGAAGCTCACGCTCTTGAGGCCGGCCTCCTCGCCCTCGGTGGCCTCGAGGATCTCGGTCGCGAACCGATGACGCTCCGCCCAGCGCAGGTACATCCGCAGGAGCATCTCCGCCCAGTCCTGGCTCTCGGTCCCGCCGGCGCCGGCATGGATCGACACGATGGCGGCGCGCTCGTCGAACGGCTCCGAGAGGAGCAGCTGGTGCTCCAACCGGCCCCAGTCCGCCTGGAGGGAGGCGAGGTCTCGCTCGAGGTCGGGCCGCAGCGTCTCAGCCTCGTCGGCGTCGGCGGCGGCCATCTCGGCGATCTCGGCCAGGCCGGAGGCGCGCTCGCCGAAGCCGCGCCATGCGTCGATCTCGGAGCGCAGCTCCTCGGCCCGGCGCATCGTGGCCTGGGCCTCGGCTGGGTCATTCCAGAGGGTCGGATCGGCCGAGCGCTCGGTCAGCTCGGCGAGCTCTGCCTCTTTGCCGGAGTGGTCAAAGGCGCACCGACGTATCGGCGACCAGGCGAGCGAGGCGTTGCGCCTCGTCCCTAATTGCGTCCAAGCGATGCCACCATTGGGAGCTCGAACTCGGCCAGCCGATTTCCCTTGGCGCGCACCTTGGCCGGGTTGACGCACGGGCAGTAGCTCTGGCGCGGGCAGACGCCGCAGTTGCCATCGCAGTCGAGTGTCGCCGCGTACGTGCAGCGCATGCAATCGCGCTCGCACATGATGAGGTCTTCGTAGGGGAGCTCTGGATCTCTGAAGCGGGTGACCGGTGGAAGGTGGGCCGCCGTGCTGACGGGGAGGGGGACGGAGGCCCTTGGTGGTGCGGTCAACTGCTTCACGAATCCCTCAACTAGCGGGTTCCGCGGGCCCGAGCGCCCGCGCGTTTCGTTCAGTCCATCGTAGCGACTCGTTCAGATATCGCAACCCCGCACGATGGTCCCGTCGGGCGCATAGTTGTGCGCAATGCCCGACCCATTCCTCCTCATCGTCGCCGTCATCGCGCTCGCCTGCGTGGCGCTCTTCCCGATCCGGATGTGGCGGCGCCGGCGACATCGCTACGGAAACGAGGAAGAGGCGGAATAGCGCGGAGCCGCGTGGAAGTGCTGGCCGATCAGGCCCCGTGGCACTTCTTGAACTTCTTGCCCGATCCGCACCAGCACGGCTCGTTGCGCCCGATCTTCGGGCCGGCACGGGCCGGCTCTCGGGTCCCGCCACCGTTCTGGCTGTTCCCGCCGGACGCGTTGGCGTGGATCGGCTCGGTACCGCCGACGGGAGCCCGACCCTCCGTCACGTTGCGGGCCACCGGGTGCCGATGCGGCGCCTGGGCCTGGACGGTCACACGGAAGATGGTGTGCGTGACGTCGTGGCGGATCATCGACTTGAGCTCGTCGAACATCCGGTACGCCTCGATCTTGAACTCGTTCAGCGGGTCACGTTGCGAGTAGGCGCGCAGGCCGATCCCGCGCCGCATGTCGTCGACGGCGGTGAGGTGCTCGACCCAGAGCGAGTCGATCACGCGCAGCAGGACGAGTCGCTCGAGCACGCCGATCCCCTGCTCTCCGACCGCCGCGCGCTTGCGCCGGTAGTGCTCGCGGACCAGCTCGCCGAGGGCCTCCACCAGGGGCGCCTGCTCGCGCGCCTCCTCGATCAGGCGCAGGTCGGCATCGTTCAGAGACGGGACCATGGTAGCCAGCTGGGTCCGCAGGCCGTCGACATTCCAGTCGGCGTGGTGGTCCCCGGCGCTGTGGTCGGCCGCGAGTGCGGCAACCTCGTCGTCGAGCATCGCCTCGACGATCGGTCCAAGGTCGTGGGAACGCAGGATCCGGTCGCGCTCGCGGTAGATCGTCTCGCGCTGGCGGTTGATGACGTCGTCGTACTCGACGACGTGCTTGCGCGTGTCGAAGTTGTAGCCCTCGACCCGGGTCTGGGCGTTCTCGATCGTCCGGCTCACCATCTTCGACTCGAGCGCCGTGTCATCGGTGAAGCCGAGGGTGCGCATGAGACCCTGCACCCGGTCGTTGGCGAAGCGTCGCAGGAGGTCGTCCTCCAGCGACAGGTAGAACCGCGAGCTTCCGGGGTCACCCTGGCGGCCCGCCCGGCCACGCAGCTGGTTGTCGATGCGCCGCGCCTCGTGGCGCTCCGTGCCGACGATGTGCAGTCCGCCGGCTGCCAGCACGCGCTCCTTGTCCTCGGCGCACTCTCGCTCGGCCTCGGCAAGCGCCTGGGCGTACTGCTCCGGCGTCGCCTCGATGACGTTCGTTCCGCGCTTGTGGAGTAGGTCGCCGGCGAGCACCTCGGGATTGCCACCGAGGAGGATGTCGGTCCCGCGGCCGGCCATGTTGGTCGCGATCGTCACCGCGCCACTGCGGCCCGCCTGCGCGACGACCTCGGCCTCCTTCTCATGGAGCTTCGCGTTCAGGACGTTGTGCTTGATGCCGCGCCGCTTGAGCAACTCGCCCAGCATCTCGCTGACCTCGACGCTGATGGTGCCGACGAGGACGGGTCGGCCCTTATCGTGCTCCTCGGCGATCTCCTCGATGACGGCGTTCCACTTCCCGCTCTGGTTTGCGTAGATGAGGTCGGCGTAATCGGCGCGGATCATCTCTCGGTTGGTCGGAATCACCACGACCTCGAGGCCGTAGATCTTGTTGAACTCCTCCGCCTCGGTCTCGGCGGTGCCGGTCATGCCCGACAGCTTGTCGTACATACGGAAGTAGTTCTGGAACGTGACCGTGGCGAGCGTGCGCTGCTCGTTGCGGACGGCCACCCCCTCCTTGGCCTCGACCGCCTGGTGGAGGCCCTCCGACCAGCGCCGGCCGGGCATGAGGCGACCGGTGAACTCGTCAACGATGATCACCTCGCCGTCCTTGATGACGTAGTCGCGGTCGCGCTGGTAGAGGACCTGCGCCTTGAGTGCCTGCTCGAGGTGGCGCGCCAGGCTGAAGTCGTCGGCGAACATGTTCTCCACGCCGAGCCAGCGCTCCATCTTGTCCGTGCCGGCCTCGGTGATGGCCACCTGCTTGAACTTCTCGTCGACGACGTAGTCCTCCTCGGCCTTCAGGCGAGGAACGAGGCCGGCGAACTGGAGGTACTTGTCGGCCGACTCCTCGGCGTTGCCGCTGATGATGAGCGGGGTGCGCGCCTCGTCGATGAGGATGCTGTCGACCTCGTCGACGATCGCGAAGAAGTGACCACGCTGCACGCGCGCCGCCAGGTCGATGGCCAGGTTGTCGCGCAGCATGTCGAAGCCGAACTCGTTGTTCGTCCCGTACGTCACGTCGGCGGCGTACGCCTCCTGGCGAGGGACCGGCCGCAGGTCACGCAGACGCTCGTCGGTCGCGGGATACTCGGGATCGAACACGAAGGCGCCGGCGTGCTGGATGCTGCCGACGCTCATCCCGAGCCGATGAAAGACGGCGCCCACCCATTGCGCGTCGCGCTTGGCCAGATAGTCGTTGGGATCCACGACGTGAACGCCGCGACCGATCAGGCCGTTGAGGAATGCGGCGAGCGGAGCCACGAACGTCTTGCCTTCGCCGGTGCGCTGCTCGGCGATGGCCCCGCGGTGGAGCACGATGCCACCCATCAGCTG
>JACCWY010000431.1 GCA_013697395.1 Chloroflexota bacterium
ATCTCGCCGAGACGTGGGCCAATCCCGGCATCCGTCCCGAGACGCGGGCGCAGGTCATCCACGCGGTATATGAACGGATCGAGGTCCGAGGGCTTGACTTCGCGGAGGTCAAGCTGACGCCCGAGGCATATGCTCACGGCCTGGCGTTGGCGCTCCCGGAGCGGGTGAGTCGCGTAAGGGCTGGATTGGCGTGCCCGAGAGGACTCGAACCTCCGACCTTTAGGTCCGCAACCTAACGCTCTATCCACTGAGCTACGGGCACCCGTGCGATCACGTGCGGATCGGTGGCGGAGAGGGAGGGATTCGAACCCTCGGAAGAGGTTTACCCCCTTCAACGGTTTAGCAAACCGCCGCACTAGGCCTCTATGCGACCTCTCCGAACGGCGCCGATGATAGCATGGAGCCTCACCCCGGACGAAGCGCGCCTCCGGCTGTCAATACCCACGAAACCCTCTTCTTCGAGCGTGTCCGAGATGCCTTCCGCCCGACTGCCGATCATCGGCCATCCCCTGACCCGGACGCCTCTCGAGGGCGTGCTGCGTGCCGCGTTGAGCGAGGACGGCTCGGGCATCGAGATCGAGCGCTGGGAACGGCGCCCGCATCTGCTGGCGGAGGCGCTTCGAGAGGTGCGCGCCGGCGCGGACTTCACCGGCGCCATCGTGGCGTCGCCGCACAAGGAGAAGGCTCCCCCGCTCGCCGACGCGCTCTCGGAGGACGCCCGTGTGAGCGGTGCCGTGAACGTCTTCGTCCGTGCCGACGAGCGCCTGCGCGGCCACAACACCGACGCCGACGGCGTGCGCGCCGGGCTCGTCTCGATCCTGCCGCGCGTCAAGGGCAAGTGGCCGCGCAACGCCGTCGTGCTTGGTGCCGGCGGCGGGGCGCGGGCAGTGGTGGCGGTGCTCATCGGTTCCGGCTTCCAGCACGTGGCCGTGCTCAACCGGCATCTTCACCGGGCGGAGGCGCTGGTGGCACATTTCTCGCGTACCGCGCGCCACATGGAGCTGCGCGCCCGTCCATGGCACGACGCGATCATCGAGGTCGAGCTCGCGCGCGCCGAGCTGCTCATCAACGCCAGCGGCATCGGCGCCGATGGGGGCGAGTCGCCCATCCCCGCCGGCCTGCTGCCGTCCGACCGCTACGTCCTCGACCTCGTGCTGAACCACCCGATCACGCCGCTCATGGCGGCGGCGCAGGAGCTTGGCGGAACGGTCGCGAACGGCCAGGCAGCCTTCCTGGCGGCATGCACCGAGACCGTCCGGCTGTTGACCGGGACCGCGCCGCAGCTCGAGACGCTCCGCGGCGCGCTGGCGACGGAGCTCGGCCTGCCGGAGGAGGCGGTCGCAGTCGTCGGCGATTGAGCCGATGATGCGCGAGGCCGCCCGGAACGTTCACCACATGAATGACCTGAGAGACGACAGGGACGCCGATGCTCGACTGGCGAGTCGAGTGCGCGCGGGTGACACCGACGCGCTCGGTGAGCTGTACGACCGCCATGCAGCGGCCGCCATCGCCACGGCCATGCGGGTCGTCGGCGCCCGAGAGGAAGCGGAGGATGTCGTGCACGATGCGTTCGTGACCGTGTGGTCAAAGATCGACCGCTTCGACGCCGGGCGCGGTGCGATGCGGGCATGGCTCATGACCATCGTCAGGAATCGGGCGATCGACCGTGTGCGTGCGCGACGCGCCACCATCGACGTCGACGACGCCGACGAGCGCTCCCTCCTGCGTACCGGCCCCAACCCGACCTGGGAGGCGGCCCTCGGCCGCGCTTCTGCGGGCGATCTGCGCGCAGCGCTGTCCGATCTACCCGATGAGCAGCGGCGTGCGGTCGAGCTCGCCTACTTCGAGGGCTACACCTACCGTGAAGTCGCCGAGATCACGAAGGTTCCGCCCGGCACCGCCAACGGACGCCTGCGCCTGGCGCTCGCCAAGCTCCGGGACTCCCTGGGCGGCACCAGCGCGGCGCCCCAGCTGGCGACCGAGCGCTCGTTCAGCGAGGATGCGACCCGATGACGAACCGGACAGACCTCGACTGCGCCGCGGTCGACGAGCTGGCCGCCGCGTACGCGCTGGGTGCCGTCGAACCCGGTGAGGATCGGGCGCTGAGCGCGCACCTGGCGAGCTGCTCCCGGCCGCATGACGCCGTCCGCGCCGCCGTCGAGGGTGCGTCGCTCCTGCCCCGGTCGCTCGTGCCGGTCGCCCCTTCGGGCAGCCTGCGCGATCGGCTGATGGCCACCGTCGCCGCCACGCCGCAGG
>JACCWY010000485.1 GCA_013697395.1 Chloroflexota bacterium
GACGGGGGCGCCCGCGCGCTGGCCCCGGACCGATGGGCGGGCGGCGGCCTCGCGGAGCTGGCGACGCTCGACGGCGTCGAGCTGGTGGTGGTGGCCACGACCGGCATGGCTGCGCTGCCCGCCGTCCTCGACGCGCTGCGCGCCGGCCGTCGCGTGGCGCTGGCAAACAAGGAGACCCTCATCACCGGCGGCCACCTGGTGACCGCGCTGCTCGATGACCTGGGCGGGGATCGGCTGGAACTGCTGCGGCCGATCGACAGCGAGCATTCGGCAATCTGGCAATGCCTGGTCGGCGAACCGATGGAGGGGCTCGCGCGCCTGGTGTTGACCGCCAGCGGAGGGCCGTTCCGCGGGCGCGATCCCGGCTCCCTGGCAGGAGTGACCGCCGACGAGGCGCTCGCACACCCGACCTGGCGGATGGGACCCAAGATCACGATCGACTCGGCCACGCTGGTCAACAAGGCGTTCGAGGTGATGGAGGCCAAATGGCTGTACGGGCTGCCGTACTCTAAGATCGATACCGTGATCCATCCCCAGAGCGTGGTGCACTCGCTGGTCGAGTTCGCCGATGGCTCGTACAAGGCCCAGCTCGGCCTGCCCGACATGCGCCTGCCGATCCAGTACGCCCTCACCCATCCGGAGCGCCTGCCCGCGCCCGCGCCGAGGTCCTCCCCGCCCGAGTGGGGGAGCCTGGAGTTCGCGGAGCTGGCGCCCGGCGCCTATCCCGCCTACGACACCGTCCGCGCTGCGGCAGCTGCGGGCGGGAACCGCGGAACCATCCTCAACGCCGCGGACGAGGCCGCGGTGGCGGCCTTCCTGGACGGCCGCATCGCCTTCCCGCGCATCGCGACCACCATCGGCGACGCGGTCGAGCGCTGGGGCGCCGCCGACGAGCCGGACCTGGATGGGATCGCCGCGCTCGACGCCGACGTGCGCGCTTCCCTGCGAACCGAGCTCGGACTGGCCTGATGGAGGTCATCGGCACTGTCGCCGCCTTCCTCGGCGTGCTCATCGTCCTGGTCCTCGTCCACGAGCTGGGCCACTTCCTCGTTGCGAAGCGCGCGGGCATCACGGTCGAGGAGTTCGGGGTCGGCTTCCCGCCGCGGATCGCCTCCGTCATGTGGCGAGGCACCCGCTACAGCCTCAACTCGATCCCGCTCGGCGGGTTCGTGAAGATGCTGGGCGAGGACGGCGACGTCGAGATTCGACGCCTGCGAGAGCAGGGCTTGAGCGAAGACCAGGTCGAGCGGGCGATGGCCGGCGCCTTCAACCGCCGCCCGATCTGGGTCCGTGTGGCCGTCCTGCTCGCCGGCGTGGCGATGAACTTCGTGCTGGCCGCGGGGCTCTTCGCGGCTGCCGTCAGCCTGCCCGCGCTCATCGGCCACGGGCCGCTCACCGTCGTCACCGTCCACGAGGACAGCCCGGCCGAAGACGAGCTCGAGATCGGCGATGAGATCGTCGCCGCCGACGGCCAGTCCTTCGAGCGTTCGGCCGACCTCACGGAGTACGTCGCCGAGCGCGCGGGGTTCGTCGTGGAGCTGACGGTCCTCCGGGACGGCGACGAGATCGAGGTGCCGATCATCCCGCGCTCGGTCAGCGCCGAGGATCGGGCCCGGGGCATCGGCCCGGTCGGCTTCACCTATGAGCCGGAGCGCCTGGTGGAGGAGCCGTCGACGGTCACCGGACCCCTCGATGCCATCGGCAGAGGAACGGCTGCGGCGTGGATGCTGGCAATTCAGATCCCCGGTGGCCTGGCGGATGCGGTCGGCGGCCTGATCGGCCTGAACCCTGATGGCGGGGACGCCATGGGTCCGATCGGCATTGCCCAGGAGACCGGCCGGGTTCTCGAGGCGCCGCTGGTCAGCCAGCTCCTCTTCGTCGGCGTCCTCTCGATCAACCTGGCGGTGCTCAACGTCCTGCCGTTCCCGCCTCTCGACGGCGGACGGATCGCGGTCGTCCTGCTCGAGTCGGCACGTCGACGCAAGCTGCCCGCGGAGCGCGAGGCACTCATCTACCTGACCGGCTTCGCCGTCCTCATGGCACTCAT
>JACCWY010000491.1 GCA_013697395.1 Chloroflexota bacterium
CGCCACTCCAGTGCCAGACCGATGATCGGCACGGCCGCGAACCAGTAGGCCGTGCTGGCCCAGCGGTCAAGGAACAGCACCAGCACGAAGGCCGCGCAACCCGCGAGGCACATGACGTCCCACTGACGAGCGAGCAGCCCGGCGACGGCGGGGATCGCGCCGAGCCAACGCCACTCGGGAATGTTCAGCGAGTTCGGTTCGGGATGGGCGGCTCTGCCCACCTCGACGTTTCGCAGGAGGTTGCCGGGTCCCCACGCCAGGAGTGGACTCCACAGCACCGCCGAAAGGCCCACGAGCGTCAGGGTCGCGTGCCAGCCTCCGTACCCGATGGCCGGCAGAAACCAGGCCGCGGCGTACGGCTTCAGTGCGGCAGCCACAGCCAGGAGCGCCGCTCCCCACACCGCATGCGAGCGGAGCAGGATCATCGCTCCCGCAATCAACAGGGCCGGCGAATAGTCGTTTACCCCCGACAGCGGTAGCGCCGCAACCGGCTCCCATGCCGCCATGACACCCAGCGTGAGCCACGCGCGCTGCCCAGCCAGCAGGACCAGCATCGCGACGGAGGCGACGACCTCCACCCAGGGGCCGCCGACCAGCCACCAGCCGAGCGCAAGCGGGCCGTAGACGAACCCCTGGCCAAACGGGCCGTAGACGCCGACGTACGGGTTCTGTCCAGCGAACGCGGCCCATCCCGCCTGTTGCGCCACGATGATCTGGTCCGCGTCGCGTGGTTCGAGGTACGGCACGCGCAGGACGATGCCTGCGACAATGACTGCCGCACCGAAGGCCCACGGCATGCGGCGCAGCACGAGGGCGCTGAGCAGAAGCGCCCCGGTGCCGATCCACCACTCGGGCGCCCCGGCGGGGAGCGTATCGAGCGCGAGGAGTGCGAAGAGTCCGAGCGCCGCCGGCTGGTACCACCGACGGACGATCGCGCCGGCCCTCGCGAGTCGGTTGGTGCCCCCCGTCATTGCTGGGACCTCTGGCCTGCTTGAGTCTCTTGACTTGCGGGACCGCGTATCGCCAGTTCCTGGCGCCTGCGCCAGCGGCACGACGACGGCGCCGTGGCTACATGCCGGGCTTCACGACCATCAGCACGATGATCGCGACCACGAGGACCGCGAGCAGGATGCCGACCGTGCGGCTTCGCGAGCTGAGTGCAGCGAACTCGGGGGTGGCAGCGCCGCCGGACTCGTACGCCGCGATGAGCCTCGTGAGCGTCGGCGAGTAGAAGAGCAGGGCCAAGGCGCCCATGACCAGGTAGAGCCCGATGGCGGCGTAGACCCACAGCTGCGTGAACTCCCACGGCCCGGTGAGGACGAGCAGGATCCCCACGACGAGCAGCCCGGCATACGACGGGTTCGCGACGCGGTCGTCGAGGAACTTGATGCCGCGCAGGGCGTACCCCATGTGCTCGGGCTCGCGGGCCGCCCGCGCCTGCCAGATCGCGTAGCTGATGTTCAGTCCGACCGCCACGATCGCGAGGAAGATGTGCAGCACCTTCAGCCAGGGATAGGGGTCCACGTGCGTCTCCTCCGTCTTGGGCCGATACGTCCAGCCTAGGCGACCCGGGAAGCCCTTGACGCGAGAGTCACGCGAACCCAACATCGGGCCATCCACGATGGGGTGGGGAGCGTGAACTCGGTGGTGCTCGCGAGAACCGCATCGGGCTCGACGTACGTGCTCTCGGTCGGTCCCGAAGGGGTCCATTGGTGCCGGCTTCCGGCTGAGACCCTTCGAGCGCCATGGGTGGCCAGCGGCTGGGAAGAGAGCATGCCGCGGATCGTTCCCGGCGAGCGGCTGCTGATCGGAAACCTGCGGACCACGCCCGTCACGTCCGTCTCGATCCTGCCTGTCTGACGTCGGGTGCCGTAGTCGAGTCACGGCGCACCTCGTCGGTCTTCGGGATAAGGAAGGCGGCGGACGCTGCGGCCGCCAGCGCGCCGCCGACACCCAGGGTCAGGATGGCCAGCTCGATCGAGCCCTCGGCCAGGATCCCGGCGACGGCTGCGCCGATCGGGACCCCGAGGAAGTTGAAGGCCATCGAGACGGAGAAGGCCCGTCCCATCCACGCCGTCTCCGTCCTGCGCTGGCGCACCGTGAAGAGGGCGATGTCCATCGGGCCTGCCACCAGGCCGATCAGGAGCGATTCCACCGCGAGGAGCGCGAGGCCGAGGTGGACGAGCTCGCCCTGTCCGGCCGCCACGAGCAGCAGGAGCATGGCCGGGACGAGCGCCAGGGTTGGCCAGACGAGCAGGGCCCACTCCCGCCCGCGCGTGTCCATGCGACCGAACAGGAGGGCCGAGGCAATGCCCGAGATCCCGGAGACGGCGAAGACCAAACCGACCACGGTCTCGTTCAGGCCGAAGCGCTGGAGGACGATGAGGGGCAGCACGATGGTCGTCATGCCGTTCGTCAGGTTTACCGCCGAGATCGCGAAACCCAGGCCCCGCAGCGTGGGATTGCGCCAGGTGTAGACCACCCCGTCCCAGGCATCGACCAGCAGGTTGCCCCTCGACGACGTCGGTGACGGCGGATCGGGCACGCCGAGCAGGGACAGGGCGGCCGCGCCGAATGCCACGCCGATGACGACCAGGGCGACCGCGCCACCGAAGAACGCCACCAGCGCCGCGGCGGTGGGCGGGCCCAGGATGATGGCGACGACGTACCCGTTCGAGTCGACCGCGTTCACCCGCTCCCAGAGGTGCTCGGGCACGATGATCGGGAAGAGGCTGCGCACGCCGACGTGGCTGAGAATTGATGTCAGCGACGATACGACCGCGATGATCAGCAGGAGCGGGCCGGGGAGCGCGTCGAGCAGGGCGAGGACGCCGATGAGCACCATGGCCAGCAGGGCGACGACGTAGTCGAGCAGGACGAGGCGGATGCGGCCGTGCCGATCGAGCAGCGCCCCGGCCAGCGGGCTGATCAGGAGGCCGGGGAAGACGCTTGCGAAGGTGACGAGTCCGGCGAATGCCGCCGAACCGTATCGGTCGAGCGTGAACAGGACGATGGCGACGCTGACCATCGACTGCGCCACGCGGGCGATCTGCATCGATACGAGGACCCGCCCCAGGGTTGGGACGCGCAGCAGGGCGCGGTAGGAGCGATCCTGGAGTTCCGTCACGGGACGCCGATTCTAAAGGCCGCGGCGTCGTAGCATGGCGCCCCCCGACTCGAGGAAGCCGATGCCGTTCCCGCCCGACTTTGCCTGGGGCACCGCCACAGCCAGCTACCAGATCGAGGGCGCCGTCGACGAGGATGGGCGCGGACGGTCGATCTGGGACACGTTCAGCCACACCCCCGGCAACGTGGCGAACGGCGACACCGGCGACGTCGCCTGCGACCACTACCACCGCTGGTCTGATGACGTCGACCTGATCGCGTCGTATGGCCTGGGCGCGTACCGCTTCAGCGTTGCCTGGCCCCGGATCCAGCCGGACGGCCGCGGAGCCGTTAACCAGAAGGGGATCGACTTCTACCGGCGGCTGGTGGACCGGCTGGTGGAAAAGGGCATCAAGCCCGCCGCCACGCTCTACCACTGGGACCTGCCGCAGGCGCTGCAGGACGACGGAGGCGGGTGGCAGAACCGCGAGATCGTCGAGCGCTTCGCGG
>JACCWY010000059.1 GCA_013697395.1 Chloroflexota bacterium
GGCGTCGCGACACCGCGGCGGGCGGTGCGGACCTCGATGTCGCCGGACATCGAGCTGAACAGGATATCGGGCCCGCCGCCGCCGATGACGTAGCGCCGCCGGTCGCGCGATCCCTCGGCGCGGTGGGGAAGACGGACGTCGACGTCGGTCGACAGGCCACGCACCTCGAGCGTCAGGTCGCCCCCAACCCCGAGCGAGACGTCGCCGCTCACCGTCTCGATGCGATGGCCGGGGCCATCGCCGAGGGAGGTCTCGAGCTCGACGTCGCCGCTGACCGTCACGACCCGGAGCTGTCCGACGTGCGGGGCGACCGCCGAGACGTCCCCGCTGACGGTATTGACCTCGAGGGTGGACAGTGCGGCCGAGGCACGCAGGCTGATGTCGCCCGACACGCCCCTGACGCGCAGCTCGCCGCCGACGTCCTCGAGGACGAGATCACCGGACACGGTGCGGTAGTGCTGGGATCCCTGGAACCCGGTGGCCGTGAGGTCGGCGCTGACACCGTCGCAGTGCACGCCGCAGCCGATCGGGGCCTCGACGGCCACGCTGGCGTCGACCTTGTCGCTGCCACTGAAGGTGCGCATCAGCGAACCGATGCCGGCCGATCCGTCTCGCGGCTCGCTGACCTCGAGTGAGCCGGGGCCTTCCTTCACGCGGAATCTGATGCGGTCGAAGATCTCGTCCGCATCGGCGTCGGAGGCGGCGCGGATCTCGAACGTCGCGCGCACTCGAGCGACCCTTCCGTCGGTCGAGCGCATCTCGACGTCCGGGCTGGTGACGCGCAGCGTCAGCTGCCCGTGATCTCCGATCTCGTGCTCGATCTCCTGCGTGCGGACGAACGTCGACATCAGGAGCCGGCTCCGAGCTCGCGCAGCGCGATGGCAGCAGCATCGGCGCCGATCTCCTTGCGGGCCAGGCGCTCCAGGATGGCGCGCCGCTGCGCGGCGAGGTCATCGCCAACCGTGGGCGCCTCGTCGAACGCATCGCTGAAGCCGGCGCCGAAGTCCTCGTCTGCCTCGACGGCGTCGCCGTCGGACAGCCCGAGGGATCGGATCAGAGCGTCGACCCGACCGCGCACGGTGGGGTAGCTGATGCCGAGCTCGCGCTCCATCTCCTTGAGATTGCCGCGGGAGCGCAGGAAGCTCTCGAGCAGGCTCAGCTGCTCGCGGTCCAGGCGACCGAAGCGGCCGACCCCGAACTCGCCCTCCAGCGCGGTGCCGCAGTCGCGGCAATGAAGCCGGGCGATGGTCAGCTCGCCTGAGCAGACCGGGCAGGTGGCGATGACGTCGTGGACCATGGCTAGCGGCGGTCCTTGCTGCGGTCCGGCCGGCGCTCGCCCGGAAGGCGGTAGACCCGCTTGTCCTCGTGGCCGAGGATCGGGCGCCGGGGGTGAGGGTTGCCGTCGAGAGTGGAGCTTGCGAAGAAGAGTCGGTAGTCAAACATTGGAACTGGCTCCTACCAGAATATCTCTGCGGAGGCTCAATTGAGCATCCACGATGCGAATACTAGAACCAGCCAATCAAATTGTCAAGCGCATCTTCGTAAATAGCAAGTCAAGAATCTAATTGAGCGGCCACGTCAGCGGAATGCACCGGCGGACGGCAGATCACGCCGAGTCTTGCTACCATGCCTCCCGGCACCCATGAACCAGCGCCTCCTGCCCTACACCCCCCAACGCGACGTCTACCGTCTGCTCGGCGTCCCCTCCTCGGCAACCACCGATGAGATCTCCGCCGCCTGCCGCCGCCTGTCGCGCACGTTCCATCCGGATCGCAACCAATCGGGCAGGGCCACGGAGGAGATGCAGGTCGTCAACGTGGTTCGCCAGGTCATGAGCGATCCCGAATGGCGCGCGATCTACGATCGGGAGCGGTATCGATTCCACGCAGCCATGGCGCGACCATCGGAGGTGATGCTCCACGCCTGGCCGCCGATCGAGCTGCGACGGACCCGCCGTTCGCCGGTGGCGCGCTACCTGCGCGCGGCGTTCATCGGTCTCCGAGCCGTCGCGGTGACCCTCGCCCCTCCACGATGTCGCGGCTGCCGCACGGTCGTGACCAACGGCGACGTCTTCTGCGCCGCGTGCGGGACGCCACTCCTGCCGGGTGGGTGATCGCTCCCAGCGCGAAGGACAGCGGTGCCAGCCCAGTT
Source organism: Chloroflexota bacterium (assembly GCA_013697395.1). Taxonomy (GTDB): domain Bacteria; phylum Chloroflexota; class Limnocylindria; order QHBO01; family QHBO01; genus JACDBZ01. The sequence continues at coordinate 2,152 of JACCWY010000059.1, forward strand.
GGCCTTGCAACCAGGGAAGGGGCCACCCAGACCCACGATTGGTCGTGGCGGCCAACGCAGTTGGCGGATGGACCGACGAGCTGGAACTTCATCCGTCATCGCGCCAGGCTCGTTGGCATCTGACGCCGGAAATCCCCGCCGCCGGTCGTAGGCCAACCCTTGTTGGCGGCAAACGCTCGGCCGTGCGCCACGAGTTCGGCTGGTGCCTGGATCTGACGGCGCTTGCTGAACCGCTAGCGGCCGGTGGATCCGGGGCGGGCGTCAGGCGTGGAGCGGGTTGACGCGCTCCGGGTCGATCCCGAGCTCATCGAGGGCGCGCTTCAGCTCGTCTGGCGTCGACTTGTCGTCGAGGCAGAGCGAGTAGAGCGCCGCGTAGGCGATATGCTCGGCGTTGACCTCGAAGTGCGTGCGGAGGGCCTCGCGCGTATCTGAGCGACCGAAGCCGTCGGTGCCGAGGACGGTGTAGGGCCGATCGATCCAGCGCGACACCATGTCCGGCACGGCTTTCATGTAGTCGGTTGCGGCGACGACGGGTCCGATGGCCGGGCCCAGGCACTGCCGCACGTAGGGGACTCGCTGCTCGGCGGCCGGGTGGAGGCGGTTCCAGCGCTCGACATCGAGCGCGTCGTTGCGCAGCTGCTGGAAGCTCGTCGCGCTCCAGATGTCGGCGGCGACGCCGAACCGCTCGCGAAGCATGTCCTGGGCGCGGATGGCCTGCAGCAGGATGGGACCGGAGGCCAGGACCTGCACTCGGCGCTCACCCTCGGCCGCCTCGCTGAGCCGATACAGGCCGCGCAGGATGCCGTCCTCGACGCCCTCGGGCCTGGCCGGCATCGGCCAGTTCTCGTTGTAGAGCGTGATGTAGTAGAAGACGTCCTCGCCCCGCTCGCCGTACATGCGGTCGATGCCCTCGCGAACGATGACCGCCAACTCGTAGGCGAATGCGGGGTCGTAGGCCAGGATGTTCGGAATCGTGCTGGCGAGGACGTGCGACTGCCCGTCGTCGTGCTGGAGCCCCTCGCCGGTCAAGGTTGTTCGACCCGCGGTGGCGCCCATCATGAAGCCACGACCCCGCGCATCGCCGAAGGCCCAGACCTGGTCGCCGGTGCGCTGAAGGCCGAACATCGAGTAGAAGGTGTAGAAGGGGATCATCGGCTCGCCCCACGTCGCGTACGCAGTCCCCGCGGCCTGGAACGAGCCCATCGAGCCTGCCTCGGTGATGCCCTCCTCGAGCAGCTGGCCGTCGACCTTCTCGATATAGCTGAGCAGCAGCTCCTTGTCGACCGGCGTGTACCGCTGGCCGAGCGGGTTGTAGATGCCGACCTCCTTGAAGAGGGGGTCCATCCCGAAGGTGCGCGCCTCGTCCGGAATGATGGGCACGATGCGGCGGCCGACCACCGGGTCGCGGACCAGGTTGCGCACCATCCGGCTGAAGGCCATCGTCGTGCTGGCCGGCCGGTCCGACCCGGCGAAGAACTCGTCGAACGTGTCGTTCTTCGGAGGCGGGAGGGGGCGGCGACCGACCGTCCGCTTCGGGATCGATCCACCCAGCACGCGACGGCGCTCGAGCATGTACTGGATCTCCGGCGCGTCCGGTCCGGGATGGTAGTAGGGCGCATCCTTCAGCTTCTCGTCGGGAATCGGCAGCTCGAGGCGGTCTCGGAAGATCTTCAGCTCGTCGGTGGTCAGCTTCTTTGCCTGGTGCGTGACGTTGCGTCCCTCGATGCCGGGGCCCAGCGTCCAGCCCTTCACGGTCTTTGCCAGGATCACCGTCGGCGCACCGGCATGCCCGACCGCGGCGGCATACGCCGCGTGCACCTTCCGGTAGTCGTGGCCGCCGCGCCGGAGCTTGGCGAGGTCGTCATCGGTCAGGTGCTCGACGAGCGCGCGCAGGCGTGGGTCGGGGCCGAAGAACTGCTCGCGAATCGTTGCGCCGTCGCTGACCGCCATGCGCTGGTAGTCTCCGTCGAGCGTGTCGTTCATCTTCGCCAGCAGGACGCCGTCCTTGTCCCGGGCCAGCAGGTCGTCCCACTCGCGCGCCCAGATGACCTTGATGACGTGCCAGCCGGCCCCGCGGAAGAGGGCCTCCAGCTCCTGGATCACCTTGCCATTGCCGCGCACCGGGCCGTCGAGGCGCTGGAGGTTGCAGTTGACGACGAAGGTGAGGTTGTCCAGACCCTCGCGGGCCGCCAGGCCGAGGGCGGCGACCGACTCCGGCTCGTCCATCTCTCCGTCGCCGAGATAACCCCACACACGCGCGTTCGACGTGTCGGCAATCCCGCGGGCGGCGAGGTACCTGTTGAAGCGCGCCTGGTACACGGCAGCCAGTGGGCCGAGGCCCATGCTCACGGTCGGGAACTGCCAGAAGTCTGGCATGAGGCGCGGATGCGGGTACGAGGAGAGCCCGACGTCGCGGGTCAGCGCCTCGCGCCGGAAGTGGTCGAGGTGATCCTCGGTCAGTCGGCCCTCCAGGAAGGAGCGCGCGTAGATCCCGGGCGCGGCGTGGCCCTGGAAGTAGATCTGGTCGCCGGGCCCGTTGTCCGAGCCGCGGAAGAAGTGGTTGAATCCGACCTCGTACAGGCTCGCGGCGCTCGCGTAGGTCGACAGGTGGCCGCCGATGCCCTCGAACTTCGTGTTCGCGCGCAGCACCATGGCCAGCGCATTCCAGCGGATCAGGCGCCTGATCTTCAGCTCCATCGCCTCGTCGCCCGGGAAGTAGGGCTCCTGCTCGGGGCTGATCGTGTTGATGTAGCGCGTCTGGGTCAGCGTCGGCAGCCCGACCTGGAGCTGACGCGCGCGCTTGAGAAGCTTGTAGACGATGAAGCGCGCTCGCTCGGGACCGGCGGCCTGGACAACAGCATCGATGGACTCGATCCATTCCTGCGTCTCGACCGGATCGATGTCCGGGAGCTGCTGCTTGAACTGGTCGAAGATCTCGTGCGTCGGTTGCGGCATGTCGATCCTATGGTACAGACCGAGGCGGATGAGTGGGGTGAGCGCGGTCTTGCCCCTGTTCGAGGCGCGCATGCACCGGGTGCATGGTATCGGCGCGCATCGACCAGGATGCCGTCACCTATGCGCCCGGTGACTGTTTGAGGCGGTCCCTCCGCGCGCCCGTGCCTTCTGCCGTTCTCCCCACGCTCGCGATGCCTCTCCAACCGTCGCGAATTCGATTCCTACGCGCCCTACCAGTCCAGCGCTGAATGCGCGAGCATGAATGCCGGCCGCGGGGACCACCGCAGGCGGCGCGCTCACGAGCACAACCGTCAACGGAGCGGGTCGCCGGCGCACGACGCTCCGCATGGCATCATCGGGCCCAGCATGCGCACCATCTACCGATCCGAGCCGCCATGGCCGCATCGGGTCCTGGTGCTGGGCGGTGGATTCGCCGGCGTCGAGACGGCGCGGCACCTCGAGAAGCTGACGCGGAGGCGTGACGACGTCGAGGTATGGCTCGTCAGCCGCGAGAACTTCACGCTCTTTACGCCCCTGCTGCCCGAGGTCTGCTCCGGCATGCTCGAGGCGCGCCATTGCGTCACTGCCCTGCGCGCCCAGCTGCGTCGGCCGTCGAGCTGGGCGGTGACGGCGGAGGTGGAGGCGATCGACCTCGACGCGAAGCAGGTGACCGTGATGGGCGGTGCCGGTGACCTGCATCGGCTCAGCTACGACAGCCTGGTCATCGCACTGGGCGGGGAGACGGCCACGTTCGGGATCAAGGGGATCGAGGAGTGGGCAGTGGGCATGAAGACCCTGGCCGACGCCTTCGCCCTGCGCAATCGGATCATCGAGATGCTCGAGCGCGCCGACCTCGTGACCGATGAGGCGGAGCGAGCGGCGCAGCTCACCTTCGTCGTCGGCGGCGCAGGCTTCTCCGGCGTCGAGACCGCCGGAGAGATCGAGGACTTCGTCCGCCGCGTCCGCCGGCGCTACTACCCGAAGATCAAGGAGGGCGAGCCGAGCCTCCACATCGTGGAGCTCAAGGACCGGGTACTGCCCGAGATGCCGGCCGAGATGGGCGAGTATGCCGCGAAGAAGCTCCGCCAGCGCGGGTACGAGATCCACCTCGGTGCGCCGATGAAGGAGGTGCGGGAGAACGGCGTCGTCATCGGCGATGGCGTGGTCATCCCGACCCGCACGGTCATCTGGACCGGTGGCGTGCAGCCCTCGCGCGTCGTCGCCGAATCGGGGGTCCACGTGGACAGGGCCGGCCGCGCGATCACGAGGCCGACCATGGAGACGAGCCGAGACGGCGTGTGGGCGGTCGGCGACTGCGCCCGCATCCCGGACGTGCAGACGGAGGGCGGCTACCACGCACCGACTGCCCAGAACGCCGTCCGCGAGGCGAAGCGCCTCGCGCGCAACATCGTCGCGAGCATCGATCGGCGGCCCCAGGCCGTGGAGCCGTTCCGCTACCGCACCATCGGCACGCTGGCCAGCATCGGTCATCGCACCGGCGTCGGGGTCGTGTTCGGCATCAGAGTCCGCGGCTGGCTGGGCTGGGTCATGTGGCGCGGCTACTACTGGAGCCGGGTGCCCGGCATCGGCGGAAAGGCGCGGGTGGGTCTCGACTGGTTCCTGAACGCGCTCTTCGGCTCGGATCCGGTGCAGCTCAAGGTCGACTACCCCGGCACCGGCGGGATGGGGCCGTCGGGCACGCGACGGCATGCCCCGCGCTCCACCGATCCGCGCGGCTGATCCTCGCTAGACTGCCCGGCACGATGTCACGCGAAGAGCGCCGCAACTACGAGCGCATGATGCGCAACATGGAGCGCGGGCCCACGCTCCCGCCGGCGGCGAAGGCGCGGGCCGAGCGGAACGCGGCCCGCCGAGCGGCACGGCAGGCGCCCGGGGCCCCCACGGGAACCTTCACCCGGCGCTTCGCCGTAATGGCCGCGCTCATCGCTCTTGCCGCGGGCTACCTGGCGTTCAGCATGCTGTGGCCGAACATGCCGCTGGCGGCGTACGTCGGGGTCGCGGCGGCGGTCGTCGCGCTCGCCATCCAGATCGGCCTGAGGGTCCTCCAGCGGCGGGTCGCCGGCCGGAGCTGACGCAGCACCGGGGCGCTTGACCTGCCATCCACAATGGTCGGACATCATTCGCTGGGAGACCCGGGGCAATGGGCGAGCATTCCCACGGCGACCATGACCACGGTCATGATCACGACCACGACCACGACCACGACGAGCATGGCAGCTTCTCGACCGGCCAGGAGGACGAGGGCGAGACCCCCGAGAAGGAGCACCGCGGCGACTTCGCCGAGGGGCAGCAGGCGGGCCACCTGGACGTCGAGGATCCTCGCGGCGACTTTGCCGAAGGGCAGGAGCAGGCCGGTCCTGAACACGAGGGCCCGCGCCCGGACTATGCGAGAGGGCACGAGGACCGCGACTGACCGGTGACGATGATCCCGGTGACGGCGACGGGGGAGTTTCTGGCACGCCTCGAGCGATCGAGGTGCTGTGCGGCAATCGTTTCCGATGAGCAGCTCGAGCTGGCGCTGGCGAGCCGAACGCCGATCGTGTTCGTCCTGCGAGGGAACGGGCTGGCGCTGGGCCCAAGCATCCGGCGTATCCACGCCGCCGGCAAGCTCGCGGCGGTCCATCTCGACCTCGTCGACGGCGTTCGCGCCGATCCTCGCGGGGTCGCATGGCTCGCACGGCTCGGGACCGACGCGATCATCACCTCGCACGGACGGCTCATGCCCGTCATCCGCAGGGAGGGCGTGGTCGCGATCCTGAGGCTGCTCCTCTCGCGCAGAACGCACCTCGACACGTCATTCACAGCCGTCGCGCGGGCCGGACCCGACATCATCGAGGTGCTTCCCGGAGTGATCCTGCCGACGCTGGCCGCGCTCATGCCGACCTTCGGCGTGCCGCTCCTGGCTGGCGGCTTCATCCGCACCCAGGCCGATGCGGAGGACGTCATCGCGGCAGGTGCGGTCGGGATCACGACGAGCGCGCCAAACCTGTGGGGCATGTATGCAAGCTGACCGGGATCGCGGACGGCCGACGCTGCCCCGCGTGCTCATTGCCGACGGTGGGGGCGCGCCGATTCGCGTTCCGCCCATGCTCCGAGCGGGCATCCTGCTGCGTGACATCGACATCGCCGCCGTGGTCCGCCGAGCCGCGAGCGACGACGCGGTCAACGTGATCGACCTCGACAGCGTTCGTGGCATGGCCTCCGACGAGGCTGCGGCGGACTTCGTGATCGACACGCTGGGCGTGCGGATCGTGATGACTCGCCGCGCACACGTCGCCGCGCACGTCGCGTCGCGTGGCGGGCTCGGGCTGCTCCATGCGCTCGCCTTCGACTCGACCGGGCTCATGCGCGCTCTCGAGGGCAGTGCGTCCGGACCCGGGGTCGGAACCGTCGTCTCACCCGGTGCTGTCCTGCCGCACATGCGTCCGTCCGAGCTGGAGGAGCTGGCGCGCCCGATCGTGGCGTATGGCCTGCTCACGCGCCCCGCCGACGCGCTCGACTGCCTCGAGCTCGCCGAATGCGTGGTGCTGCGGCAGGATGTCGCGGACGAGCTGGCTGCGATCGCGCGCGATTCCACGCAACCGGTCCGCAATCTCTTGACAACGGTCGCCGCCGAGGAGTAGAAGGATCCTGCTCTTCGCGGGACGATGAGACTTGGAAAGTCCCCGTTTCAGCAGCGGCTGGAACGCGGACTTTTTTATTGCCCATCAGGCGGCCGTGGCCAGAGAGGAGGGGGCTTTCGAGAGATCCCGACGACGGATGGTCCAGGTGGTCTGCTCGTGTGCCCGACGACCACCGTGCGCATCGGAGGGGAGCAATTCAGCTCGCAGCGCGAGGAGATCAAACCCATGGACAATTTCCTGGCCGAGACGATCGGCACGGCGATCCTCATCATCCTCGGTGACGGCGTCGTCGCCGGCGTCCTGCTCGCTCGGTCCAAGGCCCAGAACGCCGGCTGGATCGTGATCACCTTCGGATGGGGACTCGCTGTCGCGATCGCGGTCTATGCCGTGGCGAGTATCAGCGGGGCGCATCTCAACCCGGCCGTGACGTTTGCACTGGCGATCAATGGCGTCACCCCCTGGGCAGACGTACCGCTCTACGTCGGCGGCCAATTCCTGGGCGCGTTCATCGGAGCCGTCCTCGTCTGGCTGCACTACCTGCCGCACTGGGAGGTCACCGACGATCCCGGCCTGAAGCTCGCGGTCTTCAGCACCGGCCCCGCGATCCGCAACACGACCGCCAACCTGATCAGCGAGATCATCGGCACGTTCGTCCTCGTCTTTGGCGTGCTCGCCGTCGGCGGTCCATCGGCGCCCATCACACCGCTGGTCGTCGGCTTCCTCGTCGTCGCCATCGGGCTCTCGCTCGGTGGTCCGACCGGATATGCGATCAATCCTGCCCGCGACCTCGGGCCGCGGATCGCGCATGCAGTCCTTCCGATCGCTGGCAAGGGCAGCTCGGACTGGGAGTACTCGTGGATTCCGGTGGTCGGTCCACTGATCGGCGGCGCGGTCGGCGCGCTGGCCTACACAGCCCTGTTCACCAACGCGCTGGGCGCCTGAGAACGAGCCATGAAGAAGCTCATCAACGCTCCTGACGCGGTCGTCGACGAGGCGCTCGCCGGCATGGTGGCAGCGCATGGCGACCTCCTGCGGGTCATCGAGCCGAACGTCGTCGTCCGGGCCGATGCGCCCCGTCAGGGCAAGGTCGGGATCATCAGCGGCGGTGGCTCCGGCCACGAGCCGATGCATGGCGGGTTCGTCGGGATGGGCATGCTGGACGCCGCTTGCCCCGGCGCCGTCTTCACCTCCCCGGTGCCCGACCAGATGCTGGCGGCCACCAAGGCGGTCGATGGGGGGGCCGGCGTGCTCCACATCGTGAAGAACTACACCGGCGACATCATGAACTTCGAGCTGGCAGCCGAGCTCGCCCAGGCCGAGGGGATCAAGGTGGCGTCGGTCGTCATCGCGGACGATGTCGCCGTCCAGGACTCGCTCTACACCGCGGGCCGCCGCGGCGTGGGCGGGACCGTGCTGGCCGAGAAGGTCGTGGGCGCGGCCGCGGAGGAGGGTCAGGACCTCGCGGCGGTGACGGCGCTGTGCCAACGCGTCCAGGACAACGTGCGCTCGATGGGCATGGCGCTCACGAGCTGTACCGTCCCGGCCGCCGGCAAGCCGACCTTCGAGATCGGCGACGACGAGATGGAGGTGGGAGTCGGGATCCACGGAGAGCCCGGACGCGAGCGGCGCAAGCTGGCCGGCGCCGACGAGATCACCGAGGCCTTGTTGACACCGATCCTCGACGACCTGCCGTTCAGCTCCGGAGACCGCGTCCTGGCCTTCGTGAACGGCATGGGCGGCACGCCGCTGATCGAGCTGTACGTCGTCTACAACAAGGTCGCGCAGCTGTGCGCGGCCCGTGGCCTGACGATCGAGCGCAACCTGATCGGCAGCTACATCACATCGCTCGAGATGGCGGGATGCTCCATCACGATCCTCAAGCTCGACGACGAGATGACCCGCCTGTGGGACGCTCCGGTCAATACCCCGGCGCTGCGCTGGGGAGCGTGAGCCACATCGTCGATGAGCGAGTTCGACGGCGCGGCGTTCGTTCGGTTCCTCCGCACGTTCGCCGATCGCATCCACGAGCGTCGGGACGAGCTGACGCGGCTCGACTCGGCGATCGGTGATGCCGACCATGGGATCAACTTGGACCGTGGATTCAGCGCGGTCCGAGCGAAGCTGGACGGGCTCGACGCCACTGACCTCGGCGCAACGGCCAAGGCCGTCGGGATGACGCTCATCTCGACCGTCGGCGGGGCGTCCGGACCGCTGTACGGCACGTTCTTCCTGCGCCTGGCCACGGCATTCGGCGACACGCAGGCAGCCGACGCGCAGGGCCTCGGCACGGCGCTGCGCGCCGGCCTGGAGGGAGTCGTCCAGCGCGGGAAGGCCGCGTTGGACGACAAGACCATGGTCGATGCCCTGGGTCCTGCCGTGGACGCCTACGAGGCGGCCGCCGGCGACGGGATCTCGGCCGCGCTCGAGGCGGCCGCCACGGCCGCTGCCGTCGGGCGCGACCGCATCACGCCACTGGTTGCCCGCAAGGGACGCGCGAGCTACCTCGGCGAGCGGGCAGCCGGCCACCAGGATCCCGGCGCGACCTCGACCACCATCCTGTTCGAATCCCTCCGAGACGCGGTCGCGGAGAGCTGAACGAACGAGCGACGGACCACGAAAGGAAGGCAGCAATCGACATGGCCAAGTACGTCCTCGCGCTCGACCAGGGCACGACCTCCAGTCGAGCGATCCTCTTCAACGCCGACGGCACCATCCACACCACGGCAAACCAGGAGTTCCCGCAGATCTATCCATCGCCCGGCCACGTCGAGCACGACCCGGAGGCGATCTGGGACTCGCAGCTGGCCGTTGCGAAGAAGGTGATCGCAGACGTGGGCGCGACGCCCGACGACATCGCCGCCATCGGCATCACGAACCAGCGCGAGACGACCGTCGTCTGGGACAAGAACACCGGCAAGGCGGTCCAGAACGCCATCGTCTGGCAGAGCCGCATCACGGCCGGCTACTGCGACGAGCTGAAGGCGGCCGGTCACGAGGCCAAGTTCCGCGACAAGACCGGCCTGCCGGTGGACGCGTACTTCAGCGGCACGAAGATCCGGCACATCCTCCAGAACAACCCGGGCGCCCAGGAGAAGGCCGAGGCCGGCGACCTGCTCTTCGGCACCGTCGACAGCTTCCTCATCTGGCGCCTTACGGAAGGAAAGGTGCACATCGCCGACTACTCGAACGCCAGCCGCACGCTGCTCTTCAACATCCATACCCTCGACTGGGACGACGAGCTGCTCGGGATCATGAACGTTCCGCGCGCGATGATGCCGGAGGCACGACCGTCCAGTGAGGTGTACGGCGAGACGACGCTGCTCGGCGGCTCGCTCAAGATCGCCGGGTGCGCCGGCGACCAGCAGGCGGCGACATTCGGGCAGGCGTGCTTCGAGCCGGGCATGGCGAAGCAGACCTACGGCACCGGCGCGTTCATGCTGATCAACACCGGTGAGAAGGCCGTGCCGAGCGAGAACGGGCTGCTGACCACGATCGCGTGGGGCTACGACGGCAAGGTGATCTACGCGCTCGAGGGATCCGTGTTCATCGCCGGCGCGGCGGTGCAATGGATCCGCGACGGCCTGCGCGTCATCACCAACTCGGCCGACGTGGAGAAGCTGGCCGGGAAGGTGGCCGACACCGATGGTGTGTACATGGTGCCGGCGTTCGTGGGGCTGGGCGCGCCGTATTGGGACCAGTACGCCCGCGGGGTGATCGTGGGCCTCACGCGTGGCTCGACGATCGAGCACATTGCCAAGGCGACCGTCGACTCGATGGCCTACCAGACCCGCGAGGTGCTGGAGGCGATGCAGGCCGATTCGGGCGTCACGCTCAAGGAGCTCAAGGTCGACGGCGGCGCGGTCGTCAACAACGACCTCATGCAGTTCCAGGCAGACATCCTGGGCGTGGCCGTCGAGCGTCCGCAGGTGGCGGAGACGACGGCCCTCGGTGCCGCCTACCTGGCGGGGCTGGCGGTCGGCTTCTGGAAGGACACCGGCGACGTGACCAAGAACTGGGCGCTCGATCGGCGCTTCGAGCCGCAGATGGACGAGGAAAAGCGCGAGAAGCTCTTCCGCGGCTGGAAGAAGGCCGTCCAGCGCGCGCTCGACTGGGAAGAGCACTAGGCTTCGCGCTGAGCCGACGCAGGGCCGATCTGCCCGGAGCCGCGCAGGCTCCGGGCCGGTCCTGTTCGGCACATCCAGGAGGCGCCCGGAAGTGACCGACGAGATCCAGGCCGCGGTGGGGATCGTGGTCGTCTCCCATTCAGCGCAAGTCGCCGATGCGACCGTCGCGCTGGTCGCGCGCCTTGCCAACCTGCCCGCGGACGGCCCGCGCGTGCTTGCCGCCGGGGGCATGGAGGACGGCAGCATCGGCACCGACGCAACCCGCATCGCCGACGCGCTGGCAGAGGCCGATGCGGGGGCAGGCGTGGTCGTGCTGGCCGATCTCGGGAGCGCCGTGCTCTCGGCGCTCACGGCCGTCGAGGAGCTGATCGAGCCCGACCTCGCGGCGCGGGTGCGCATCTCGCGGGGACCGATCGTGGAGGGCACCTTCGTGGCCGCCGTCCAGGCGTCGGCCGGTGACGCCCTCGATGGCGTGCTCGCCGCCGCCGACGATGCGGCGTCGATGGACAAGCTCGAGGGGCACCGATGAGCCTTCTCCTCGCCGCGATCCTCGGCTACTTCCTGGGCGCGATCCCGTTCGGGCTGCTCATCGGGCGCTGGACGCGCGGCATCGACCTGCGCGCCTACGGCTCGCACCGCACCGGGGCCACCAACGCGCTGCGAACGCTCGGCGTGCGGGCCGCGGCCGCCGTCTTCGTCCTCGACGTGGCCAAGGGCGTCGCGGCCGTCGTCCTCGCGCGGCTCCTGTTCGGCGCCGACCCCATGGTCGAGTGGGCCGCCGCGGTCGCCGGGCTGGCCGCCATCGTGGGACACAACTGGTCCGTCTTCATCGGCTTCACAGGTGGACGGGGCGTGGCCACCTCCGCCGGCGCGCTCGCGGCCATGACGCCGCTCACGCTCGTGATCCTGGTGCCCATCGTCTTCGGCGTCATGTGGCGCACGCGCTACGTGTCGCTCGGCTCGATCGTCGGGGCGCTCGGCGCGCCGATCGTCGCGGCCCTCCTGGCAGCGGCGGCTTGGGCGTCGATCCCCGCCGTCACCTACGCACTGGCGTCGGGCCTGCTCGTGACCTTTGCCCACGCCGACAACATCGGGCGCCTGCGGGCCGGGACCGAGCGACGCATCGGCCAGAAGGAGCAGGTGACGTCCGGTGGCTGAGGTGGTGGTCGCGGTCCTCGGCCCGTCGGCCCCGGTGGCATGAGCGTCGAACGCCGCCCGGCGCGGATCGGCTCGCCGGCGAACCTCCTCGGCATCGCCCGCATCGCGGCCACGCCGGTCGTCATCGCGCTGCTCCTGATCGGAACGGCGGGGCTGGGAATCGTGGCTGCCGTCGTCTTCCTCCTGGCCGGCCTGACCGACTTTCTCGACGGCTGGGTAGCGCGCGCCCGGGGAGAGGTCTCGCCGCTCGGCGTCTTCATGGATCTGACGGCCGACAAGGTGCTCGTCGGCGGCGTGTTGGTGGCGATGGTGGAGGTAGGCCTGCTGCCGACCTGGATCGTGGCGACGATCGTGGTGCGCGAGCTCGTCATCGCCGGCATCCGCCAGGCCGCCGCGGCCGAGGACGTCGTCATCCCCGCACGTGCGCTCGGCAAGGCGAAGACGATGACCACGCTCCTCGGGATGGGAGTCCTGCTGCTCGCGCACGATGCGCTCACCGGCGGGCCGTTGGCGGCGACGGGCATGGGCGAGGGCATCGCGGTCGCCGGCTTCTGGCTCATGGTGCTGACCACGGTCCTGACCGTGGTCTCCGGCTGGGACTACCTCCGCGGCGCGCTGCCACTGCTCCGTGGTCGTCCGGGATGAGCGCGCGCGCCGAGGTCGACGTCGTCGTCGTCGGCGGGGGAGCCACCGGTGCCGGTGCCCTGCGCGATCTCGCCATGCGCGGGCTCCGCGCGCTCCTCGTCGAGCGCGGTGACTTCACCTCCGGCACCAGCGGCCGGTATCACGGCCTCCTTCACTCCGGCGCCCGCTACGTCGAGTCGGACCCGGTCTCGGCGCGGCACTGCGCGGAGGAGAACGCAGTGCTGCGTCACATCGCGCCGGCCACGATCGAGCCGACCGGCGGCTACTTCGTCGCCACGCCCGACGACCCCGACGACTATCTCGATCGCTTCCCGGCCGCCTGCGCCGCGGCCGGCATCGAGGCGGAGCCGATGCCGCTCGACGGCCTCTTCCGCGCCGAGCCGCTCCTGTCGCGCGAGATCCGCGCCGCGTACCGCGTCCCCGACGCCTCGCTCGAACCATGGGAGCTGGTCGACGCCAACCTGGCCAGCGCCCGTGAGTACGGAGCGGACGCCTGGCGCTACCACGAGGTGATCGGATTCGATCGTTCGTCCGGCGGGGCCGTCGTGGCGGTCCGGGTGCGGGATCTGCACGAAGGCGAGGAGCGGACGGTCGCCTGCCGTGCCGTCGTCTCGGCCGCCGGCGCGTGGGCCGGCAAGGTGGCGGCGCTGGCCGGCGCGCGGCTCGAGATGCGTCCGGGCAAGGGCTCGATGCTCATCCTGAACCGCCGTCTGACGACGGCCGTCGTCAACCGCCTGGCGCCGCCGGGCGACGGCGACATCCTGGTCCCGGTCCACACCGTCTGCATCCTGGGCACGACCGACATCACCGTGCCGGACCCTGACGACGTTCACGTCACCCGGGACGAGGTCGAGGCGCTTCTCGCCGACGGCGAGCGCCTCGTCCCCGGCATCAGCGGCGCCCGGGTCCTGCGCGCCTTCGCCGGCTCCCGACCGCTGTACGACGCCGGTGAGCTGGATCGCACGGCCGGCCATGACGAGTCACGCGAGATCAGCCGCGCGCATCACGTCATCGACCATGGCGATCGCGATGGGGTCGACGGCATGTGGAGCATCGTGGGCGGCAAGCTGACCACCTACCGGCTCATGGCACGCGACGTCGTCGATGCGGTCGCCGCCGCACTCGACGTGGA
>JACCWY010000531.1 GCA_013697395.1 Chloroflexota bacterium
GGTGAAGGCCGAGTCGACGACGGCCACCCGCTCGCCGACGATCGCCTCGATCACAGGACGCAGCAGCGGATAGTGCGTGCAGCCGAGCAGCAGCGTGTCGATGCCCGGCGTTCCCCCGAAGAGCGGCTCGAGGTAGGCACGCAGCACGGATTCCGCCCGCCGGCCGTCGAGGATGCCGGCCTCGACCATGGGCACGAGCTCGGGGCAGGCGAGCTGGGCGACCCGCGTGCCCGGCGCGGCCTCGGTGATCGCGGCGGGATAGGCATCCGACTCGACCGTGCCGGCGGTGGCGATCACCGCCACGATCGCGCTGCGCGTTGCGGACGCGGCGGCGACTGCCCCCGGGCGCACCACTCCGACGACCGGCACGCTCGAGCGCTCGCGGACGAGATCCAGGGCGCGCGCGGTGGCGGTGTTGCAGGCCAGCACGAGGAGCTTCACGTCCTGGGCCAGGAGCCACTCGGCAGCGTCGAGCGTGAACCGTCGCACCTCGTCGGCCGATCGCGGACCGTATGGCGCGCGGCCGTTGTCGCCCAGGTACACGGTCGGCTCGTGCGGGAGGCGACGATGCAGCTCCGACAGGACCGTCAATCCGCCGACGCCCGAGTCGAAGACGCCGATCGGGCGCGGGTCGTGCCGATCGGCCCCTTCGCGGCTCAGCGGTTCACCAGCGCCGGCGTTCGCCCCTTGAGCTGGGTCGCGAGCGACTCGGCGACGCGGAGGACCCCCTGCGAGATCGGCGCCTCCGGGTTGGACGCGACAAATGCGAGCCCCTCGTTGTTGGACGAGAGGACCAGCCGTCCGTCGGACACGACCTCGAAATCGATCGCGGCGCCCAGCGCCTGCTCCACATCGGCCTTGTCGAAGCCGCCGGAGGCGTCCGATCGGTTGAGGATCGTGGCCAGCTTGGAGGGCGGGTAGCCGATGGCCTTGAACGTCTCGGCCGCCATGGTCAGGCTGCGGATGGCCATGCTGTCGTAGGTGAGCACCTGGAGGATCAGGTCGGCCGAGTCGAGGAAGACGAGGACGTCGTCGGACAGGGCCGCGCGGGTATCGATGATCACGAACTCGTAGAGCTGGCGCAGGAGCGAGAGCACCTTCTCGATGTCGCGCGTCGTGACCATCTCCGCCATCTCGACGCGCGGCGGTGCCAGCAGGATGTCGATGCCCGATGGATCGCGCCAGGCGACGTCGGTCAGGTCCGACTCCTTGATCCGGTCGGTGGGCAGGTTGACGATGCTCGGCGCCACGGCGGGTACGCGCAGCAGGCCGCGGAGATCGCTGAACTGGAGAGAGCCGTCGACGAGGCAGACCCGGTGCTCCTTGCCCAGCGCCACCGCCAGGTTGTAGGCAAGCGTGGTCCGGCCGACCCCGCCCTTCGGGCTGAAGAGCGTGACCACCAGCGAGCCCGCACGAGCCGATTCGACGGCGCGCGTCTCCCCGACCTTGCGGATGAGGGTGGTCAGGTCGAAGCCGGTGAACGGCATCTTCAGGACGGCGTCGATGCCGCGCTCAGTGTCCTCCCGCACCGGGTTCTGCGGGACGGTCAGCATGATGACGCCGACCTGCGGATCGGCGCGCCGGATCTGCTCGGCGACCTGCTGGCCGCTCACCCGGCCCTGGAGCAGGGCATCCACGATCACGACGTCGGGACGGAGCTCGGCGACACTTCCCACGGCACGATCGCCGGACGTGACCACGTCGAGCATCTTGATCTGCGACTGCGCCTGGAGCAGTGATCGGACATGCGACGCGACCTGTGGAACGTCCTCCACCACCAGGAGCCGGATCTGTTCGCCTGCCATCCTCACCCCGTCTCCGGATCAACCGACCTTCGGCCGCGCCACGATGATGCACCGTTCGCTGTCTTCGTGGAGCGCCTCGAGGTCATGTGACCCATAGACCGCCACGACCGCCAGCTCCGCCTCGCCGGCGAGGGCGACGAGCGCCGCCGCAGGCGGATACCAGAGCCGGAAGCTGGCCGGCAGCCGCGCTATCGTACCATCGGCCTGCACCACGTCCGTGAGCGTGGCGTAGGCCACGCGGAGCCCCTCCGGGGTCTCGCGACGCTCCAGCCGGCTCCTGCGCACGATGCGCCGTCCACCCGATGTCTGCTCCCAGTCGAGGCTGAGCGGCAGGTCGTGGGGCGGCAGGCCGCCGGGTCCGAGCACGTCCACGATCAGCGTCCCGGTGGGCTCGAGCAGCCGCCGAGCGGCGCTGAGGGCCCGCAGCGCGTCCTCCGGCCCATCGAGATGCGAGAGGACGCCGGCCAGGATTGCCAGCGCGAAGCGATCCTGCAGCCGGACGCGGCGGACGTCGTCGTGCACCAGCTCGATGCGTCCCCGGGCCCGCGCGTCTCTCAGGCTCGCGTGGCCTTCGATGCGCCTGGTCGCCCGGGCCAGCAGATGGGGCGACCCGTCGATCCCAACGATCCGCTTCGCGCCGCCTGCCAGCAGCGCCTCGAACAGCCTGCCCGACCCGCAGCCGAGGTCGATCACGCCGCCGGGCGAGCGCCGTGCCCACTCGCGGTAGAACGCCAGGTCCTCGTCGATCGCGTCGTGCTCGACGTCGTAGATCTCGGCCAGCAGCTCCGCGTCGCCCGGCTGGCCGGCCAGGATGTCGCTCAGGCCGATCCCCTCCGTCGGCCGCCTCCCTGCCCTGCCAGGTCGTTCTCGACCAGCTCCGGTCGCTCGACGAGCTCCACGGCCGATGCCGCGAGGACCTGGATCGCAATCGGCAGCATGCGGTCCCCATCCTCGCCGCCGGCGTGCGCCGCGAACTCCCGGCTGTGACCCGGCGTGCCCTCCGGCGCGATCGCCATCATCGGGTGGATCGTCGGCACCACGTGGCTGACGTTCGTCATGTCGGTGCTGCCGGCGTTGGGGTCGATCGGCCCATCGACCCATCCGGCGGCTTCGAGGTGGCGCCGCCAGACCTCGAGCAGCGTCGGGTTGTTCAGCATGGAACGCAGGCGCGTGGCGGCGTCGTCCGCGAGCTCGACGGTGCAGCCGGTCGCGACCGCGGCTGACTCGGCCATCGTCCGGAAGCGCTCGACCATGGCCTCGAGGTCGGCGTCGATCGGGGTGCGGAGGTACCAGCGACCGCTCGTAAGGTCCGGCACGATGTTGGGGGCAGCGCCGCCGTGCGTGATGATCCCGTGCACGCGCTCACCGGGCTTCAGGTGCTGGCGCCACTGGCCGATCATCGTGTAGAGCAGCACGATCGCATCGAGCGCGTTCTTGCCGAGCCACGGGTCGGCACTGGCGTGCGCCAGGGTTCCATGGAAGGTGACGCTGACCTCGATCATCGCCAGGCAGTGGATCTCCGCATTGGTGCGGTCCGACGGGTGGATCTGGAGGCAGACGTCCACGTCGTCGAAGACGCCGGCGTCGATGAGCACGGCCTTGCCGCTGCCGGCCTCCTCCGCGGGGGTGCCTACGAAGCGGATCTCGCCGCCGAAGTCACGGCCAAGGGTCGTTGCCGCGGCGATGGCCGCGCCCGCGCTCGACGAGCACATGAGATTGTGCCCGCAGCCGTGTCCGACCTCCGGCAGGGCGTCGTACTCGCCGGCCAGGCCGATGACCGGACCCTCCCCGTTGCCCTTCCAGCGAGCGACGAACGCGGTCTCGAGCCCGCCAACGGGCGACGTCACGTCGAACCCGTGACGCTCGAGCAGCTCGGCGGTCCAGGCGGCGGCCTGCCGCTCCTCGAACGCGATTTCCGGGTGCGCGTGCACGCGGTGCGACAGCTCCAGCGCGTCGGGCAGGGCTCGCTCGACCGCCTCGCCCAGCCGATCCCGTGATCCCGTGGCCATGCGTTCCTCCGCGCTACTGCTCCCGCCGGGCAACGAGCCACTCGGCCACGCCGGCGAGGATGATGACGAACATGCCGATCGGCACGCTCAGCGCGCCGCCAAGCCGGAGCCCCGCGAGGGCGGCGATGACGAGGCCGACCAGGAGCCCGCGCCGCGAGGCACGAACCCAGGCGCCACGATAGACGATGCGCCGCCGGGCCACGACCTCGGCCAGGAAGGCGAAGGGCGTCAGCAGCAGCACGGCGCTGGCCGAGGCCAGAATCACGACCACGGCCCGGTTGCGCGCGACGTCCGGGCAGGGCTGTGCGGCGGTCTCCGCCGGGCACGCGCGGCCGGCGATGCCGATGAGGAAGACGACGGCAAGGACACCGATCAGGAAGAGGATCGCGACCGTCAGCCGATGGCGGCCGCTCACCGCGACGCGTCGGGACAGATCTCGCGGAACGGGCAGTAGCCACAGCGCATGGCGGCGGGCGTGGCCTCGAAGCGTCGCGCGCGAATCCCATCGGCCGCGACGGTCAGCTGCTCCTGGGCCTTCTCGAGTCGCCGCTCGGTCGGCGCGGCCCGACCGACGATGCCCGACTCCAGGAAGTGGAGCGCCAC
The DNA here is from genome assembly GCA_013697395.1 of Chloroflexota bacterium. GTDB lineage: Bacteria > Chloroflexota > Limnocylindria > QHBO01 > QHBO01 > JACDBZ01. The sequence continues at coordinate 4,418 of JACCWY010000531.1, forward strand.
CTCGTCGGGAAGCGATCCGGACTCCGCCTCGTGGGCCAGCGCATAGATCGAGAGCTGGAGCGATTCGCGCGCGCGTCGGTTGGCGGTCGGCAGGTCGCGCACGTCGCTCGACTTGTAGTCGGTGATGACCACGCGGCCGGCCTCGTCACGGTCGACACGGTCGTAGCGGCCCCGCAGCCGGTCGCGCCCGAACGCCACGGTGAAGTCGCGCTCGACGGCGGTGGGGCGGGCCGGGTCACGCTGCTGCTCCTCCCAGAAGCGATCGACCGCCTCGTGCGCGGCGGCCCGACGTGCCTCCTCGTGCTCGCGGGTCAGGAAGCCGACCGACTCCCAGTTTGCGTCGAGCGCGGCGTGGACCTCGGACAGCGGCATGACTGCGCCGGCCAGCTGGCGGCGGTGGAAGGCCTGCACCGCGGCGTGGAGCGCCCTGCCGTAGACCATCTGATGCGAGGCCGGCGTCGGGATGCGGACGACATGGGCGTACCGGTACCTGGCCGGGCAGTCGAGGTAGTCGTTAATCTGGCCGAAGCTCAGGGACAGCGGGCGATCACCGAGCTGTGGCCGCGGCTCGGCCGGCGCGGGCTGCGTCGGCGAGGCCTGGTGCCGGGCCAGCTGCTCCAGGAGCGCCGGGCGAATCGCCTCGACCGGCGTGGCCGGCGGCAGGTCGAGCGCCTCGTTGACGAATCGGCTCACCTTCGAGCGGCGTCCGCCGTAGTCCTGCGCCCAGGCCAGCACGAGCTCTTCCCGCGCGCGGGTCACGCCGACATAGAAGAGCCGCCGCTCCTCGGCCACGTGCTGGTCGGCATCGGGCGCCGGCGCGCTCAGCAGGCCGTCGGGCGGCTCCAGTGCGTCGCGCCGGTCGCGCCCGGGGATCCGGTCGTCGACCAGGCCGACCATGAAGACCAAGCCGAACTCGAGGCCCTTGGCCTTGTGGTAGGTCAGCACGTGGACCGCGTCGCCCTCGTCGAGGTCGACGTCGGCGGTCGATGGGTCGTCGCCGGTCTCGATCAGCGTGTCGAGCTGGGCAACGAGGAACGGCAGGCGGTCGTCGCGCAGGAGGGCGCCCTGGCGCCGCACGATCTCGAAGAAGCGCGCGACGTTGGCCAGCCGCTCCTCCCCGGTCTCGCGGCCCTCGTGCGCCAGGCGGGCAAGCCACCCGCTGGCCGAGATGAAGTGGTAGAGCAGCTCGCCGCTGCTCTTCCCCGTGCTCATGGCCCGATGCGCCTCGAGGCTGGCCAGCAGCCGCTGCACGACCTGGATCGCGCGCAGGCTGAACGGCGAGCGCTCCGGATCCGAGACCGCCTCGGCGAGCGCGACCGCCAGGCTGCTGCGGCGGCGGCGCGCCTTCGACAGCGCCAACGTCACGTCCGCTGCGGCCAGGCCGAAGATCTCGCTGGTTGCCAGGTCGTACAGGCTGACCGAGTCGTCGGGGTCGTTCACGGCCCGCAGGAAGCTGATGAGGACCCGGACCTCCGGCTGGCGGTAGAGGCCAGACGTGCCGCTGAATCGCCACGGGATCCGGGCCATGTTGAGCGCCCGCAGGTATGGGTCGGCCTCGCGGTTGCCGCGCACGAGGATGGCGTGCTCTCCCGCAGGGCGCCCGGCGCGAACGGAGGCGCCGATTCGGTCGGCTACGGCATCGGCCTCGTCGGATCCGGTCGAGAATCCGAGCAGCTCGATCGGTCCGGAGGCCGGCTCCGGGCGGTCGAAACGCAGGCGTGCCCGAAGGCGCTTGTCGATTCCCTCGCGCGCCTCGAGGCGATGGGGGTCGTTGTGCCCGATGAGCCGGTGCGCCGCGTCCAGGATCGGCTGCCGGCTGCGGTAGTTGTCGACCAGCACGACGCTCGTCGCCTTCGGGTAGGCGACCCGGAAGCCGAGGATGTTGCCGAGCGCCGCGCCGCGGAAGCGGTAGATGCTCTGGTCGTCGTCGCCCACGACCGTGACGTTGCCGTGCGGCTCGGCCAGGAGGCGCACCATCTCCCACTGGGCGTGGTTGGTGTCCTGGAACTCGTCGACCAGGATGTACCGATATCGTGCCCGCTCCTCCTCCAGCACGGTCGGGTGGTCGCGCAGGAGGCGGAGGGCCAGGGTCACCTGGTCGCCGAAGTCGAGCCTGTCGGTCGTCCGCATGAGGCGCTCGTAGGCGTCATATGCACCGGCCAGCTCGGCGTGGCGGGCGGCTTCCTCGGCAAGCGCCTCGTTCTCGGGAGCGTCTGCAGCGCGCCGCTCGAGCTCGGCAGCGGCGGCGAGATACGCGGCAGGTGGGATGTCCTCGTCGCGAAGCCTTCCGATGAGCGTCACGAGCGCCGACAGGAAGCGGGTCGGGTCCCCGAGCGGCCGGTATCGGTCCAGCGGCAGCTCGAACAGGTGCTCCCGCAGGAGGATGATCTGCTCCGCCCGGCTCAGCACGGTCGAGCGGTCCGACAGGCCCGCATCGAGCGCGTGCTCCCGAAGCAGCCGGTCGCCGAAGGCGTGGAAGGTGCTGATGCGAGCGTCGTTGTGCCCGTACGGCACGAGGCGGTCGATGCGATCGACCATCTCGGCCGCGGCGCGGTCGGTGAACGTGAGCGCCAGGATCTCCGACGGCAGTGCGCGCTTCTCGGCGATGAGCCAGGCGATGCGGCGCGTGATGACCGTCGTTTTGCCGGTCCCGGCGCCGGCAACGATCAGGAGCGGGCCCGCCCCGTGGGTGACCGCCCTGCGCTGGCGGGCGGTCAGGTCGGCGAGCAGCGGCGGCTGGACCCGGAGGTGCGGCCGGCGGGGTCGAGCCGGCGCGGCCAGCTCCTCGAAGAACGGAATCTGATCTGGTGCGAGCACCACCGGCGGCATGCCGTCGATGGTAGCGGAGGACCGATTCACCCCGTGGTTATCAGCCGCTTACCGGACACCTCGTCTGTCGCGTTTCGTCTGCCGCGTTGCGTCCGAGCTCGTGGCCAAAGCGACGGTCGGGCATGGTTCCACGTCACGTATGCACTCCGTGGCTGGTATGGCCACAAACTCGGCGATCGCCGGTCAGTCATTCGCCGCCGGACTGCAAGCGCATGAATTGCGAGTCGCGCCGGCCCGTGCCGCGCCCAGCCCCGCACGGCACGGGGTCCGCAATGCTCCCATTCGATTCATACCATTCCGGGTGCGAATGGCTGAGCGCCCATGGGGTGGGAGGATCGCGCGGCACCGGGTTTCCGGAGAGACGAGCGGCCGCAAGAAAGACGAGACCCATCGCCAGGGCAAGGGTCGACCCCAACATGCCCTTACCGGACGCCTCGCCGGTCGCGCTGCGATCGCGGCCGAAATCGCGGACGCCGCGGTGGTGGTGCTCGCTGAGCCACAGCGGCGAGGATGGCTTCCGCGTGCCGGCGCGACGTGTGAAGCTCGTCGCGCACCCGGGCGAGCGTGATCGCGCCGGGAAGGCTCTCCACCTTCGCCCGCAGCGCTGACCAGACCTCGGCGGGGTAGTCGATGCCGGGCGCGATCTGGCGCAGCTGGCCACCTGCCCGCAGCTGGTCGATCACGGCCGGCGGAATCCCGAGCCGGGCGGCGATGCCCTCGACGCGTGGTGGCGCCGCGCGCGAGGCGCGGAGGCCGCTCATGAGCAGGGCGACCCGCTCCCCCATCTCCGGGTCGATGCTCGGCTCGGCGTCGGCGAGGCGAATCCTGCGGCCGCTGCGCGCCAGCGTGCCGGCCGTGACGAGGTCATCGACGACGCGCCGCAACTCCGCCTCGTCCAGCTCGAGCGCGGCTCCGCCCCGATGCCGGCTCGGTGGCCGGCGCATTGCGAGGGTCGCGACGCGGGCGACCAGAGCGTCCATGCGCAGGTCGACCGAGAGCGGCTGCTCGCGGTGAAATCGGCGCAGCGCCGTGAGCACGAGCCGCTCAGCCACCCGCCGCTGGTCGGGGTCGATCGCCCCGATCGTCACCCCGGCCGGGTCCCCTCGACCGCGATCCGGATCGCCTGCGCCTCCTCGTCGGACAGGTTGTGCGACGAGGAGCCATCGGCCACCGGCTTGGCGAAGAGGCGAGTGTTGGAGCGTCCGTGCAGGCTGCTCATGACAACGCCGTCGCGCTGGTCGTCGAGGAGGGCGATCGCGAAGCTCTGGTCGGACCCGGTGTCTTCGAACGGATTGAACCGAACGAGGCCGATGTGCTGCAGGCTGCGCCTCGTCCGCGCTTCGATGACCTGGTGCATGGCCTCCATCTCGCGCATCCGATCGGTCGCCTTGACGGCCTGCTCGGCGCTTCCGACCAGGCGGTCGTGGAGGGTGCCGCCCTCGCCGTCGCGGACGAGCTCGCGGTAGGTTCGGACCGCCCTGCCCAGCCGCGCGCTCTGGACGATGAAGCCGATGAGCAGGAGCAGCACCAGGGCCGCCAGGACGCCGAACGCCAGGCCAAGGTTCTCGGTGAGGAGCCGGTTCAGGTCGGACATCGAAATTCGGCGGTATCATAGCCGCCCCGCGGCACCCGACCGACCGCGTCGTGCGCCGATGCAGACCCACAGCCGAGGTATTCCAAGTGGCCCGTCGAGCCGGTAAGGCAGCCAGCCGCAAGGCCCGCCAGCGCAACGTCC
>JACCWY010000495.1 GCA_013697395.1 Chloroflexota bacterium
CGGCCGGCAACGGCGGCGGGCCGGCCGCGCCAACGGTGGTCGTGGCGCACGGCTGGGGCAGCAACAAGAGCGACATGCTCGACCGCGCCACCGTGCTGCACGATGCCTACAACCTGCTCCTGCTCGACCTGCGCAATCACGGGCAGAGCGCCAGGGCGCCGACGACGCAGGGAGTGCGCGAGGCCGACGACCTGCGCGCCATGATCGATTGGCTCGAGGCGAACAAGGCCCCGGAACGGATCGCGGTGCTGGGAGTCTCGATGGGCGGCGCGGCCGCCCTTGCCGAAGCCGGTACTGACGAGCGTGTCGACGCCCTCGTCATCGAATCGGTCCACGCCACCCTGGCAGAGGCGGCACAGGCGCGCCTCGAACGGGCGGGCTACCCCCTGGCCCTGCCCGGCAGCTGGGCCATCCTGCTCGGCTCGCTGATGCGCACCGGCGAGGACGTCTCGTCCGCCGACCCGATCCAGACGATCGAGCGCCTGGATGACCGACCGGTTCTCGTCATCCACGGCGGAGCAGACACCTCGATCGGAGCGGACGACGCCGACGAGCTGGCCGCCGCCGCGACCGCAGCCGGATCCCCGGTCGAGATCTATATCTGCCGCGATGCCCCGCACGCGCAGTCCGACGAGGTCTGCGCGGAGGACTATGCCGGCTGGGTGCTAGGCTTTCTCCAGCGCGTGCTGGCCTCCGCCAGCTGAGGCGCTCACCGTCCGCTTCAACCGATGCCGCCGCCCACGGTGCGGCGGCGCACCGGAGGTATTCGAGCACGATGACGATGGCTCCCTCGGACGCCGATGCGCGCTTCGACCGTACCGTGGACCGCTGGTTCCGCGACCAGCTGGTGATGCGTCCCGAGCACGCGACCTTCTTCGGCATCCACGACCACGACGCCGACCTCGCGTCCGGCGGCCGCGATGCGATCGACGATGAGGTCGCGTTCTACCGGCGCACGATCGACGAGATGGGCGGTCTCGATCCGAGCGAGCTGGACGGTCAGCGCGCGCTCGACCGCGACCTTGCCATTCACCAGGCCCGGCTCGGCCTGTTCTGGCTGACCGAGTACCGGCCGTGGGCCGGGTCCTCGGGCGGGGCGGAGCATATCGGCGAGGCACTCTTCCCGCTCTTCACGCGCGACTTTGCGCCGCTCCCGGAGCGGCTGACGAGCATCGCGGGGCGGCTGGAGGCCGCACCGACCTTCCTGCGCCAGACGCGCGAGCGCGTCACCGACCCCGTGGCGCTGTGGATCGAGATCGACCTCGAGGCGACGAGGGGGTTGCCGGGATTCCTCGACACGATCCTCTCCGCGGCGCGCTCCGACGGGAACGATGCCGCCGTGGCCGATCGGCTGGAGTCCGCCGTCAAGGCGACCAAGGCGGCACTCGACGACCACGCCGCCTGGCTGCGCGTTGACGTCCTGCCCCGCGCCCGCGCCGACTGGAAGGCCGGTGCTGATCGATTCGAGGAGATGGTGCGCCTGCGCGAGCTGGAAGCGGACGGGGACGAGATCCTTGCCGTCGGCGAGGAGCTGCTCGAGAGCGAGAAGGCGGCGCGCGAGGCCATCGCGGCGGAGATCGACCCGAGCGCGTCGGCCGCGGAGGTGGCCGATATCGTCAAGGAGGACCACGCCGCAACGTTCGTCGAGTCGCTGACCGAGTATCGCGCCGCGATGGATCGCGCGCGAGGCTTCGTCGTCGAGCACGACCTGGCCACGCCCCCGGAGGAGGATCACCTCAACGTCATCGAGACGCCGTCGTTCATCCGGCACCTCATCCCCTTCGCGGCGTACTACGAGCCAGCCAAGTTCGACGCCGTCCCGGTCGGGACCTACATCGTCACGCCGCCCTCCTCGCCCGCGATGATGCGCGAGCACAACCGCGCATCGATCAGCAACACCTCGGTTCACGAGGCGTATCCCGGCCACCACCTCCAGCTGAGCGCCGCGATCACCAACCCGAGCCTGGTACGCCTCTTCTCGGGCGCACCGGAGTTCAGCGAGGGATGGGCCTTCTACTGCGAGCGGATGATGAAGGAGCAGGGATTCGACGACACGCCCGCCAACTGGTACATCGTCCACACCGACGCCATCTGGCGCGCCACCCGGATCATCCTCGACGTGAAGCTGCATCGCGGCCAGATCGGGTTCGACGAGGCTGTCGACTACCTCGTGGCGCAGACCGGCTTCGAGCGGCCGGCGGCCGTAGCGGAGGTGAAGCGCTACACGAGCACGCCCACCTACCAGCTCAGCTATCTGTACGGCCGCCACATGATCGAGCGCCTGAAGGGCGAGGTCCAGGCTCGGATGGGACCTGCCTTCAACCTGAAGTTCTTCCACGACACGCTGCTGTACGGCGGCACGATGCCGGTCAGCTATGCCCGCCGCCTGTTCGAGACGCGTTTCACCCCCGACCGATGAAGCGCGCTCTCCTTGTTGTCCTGATCGGCCTGGCGGCGTGCGCATCACCCACCCCCACGCCCAAGCCGCCCTGCCCGACCCAGGGG
>JACCWY010000559.1 GCA_013697395.1 Chloroflexota bacterium
TGCGCGCGAGCGAGTCGAGCCCGAGGTCCGAGGACAGCCGCGATTCGGGGGTGACCGAGTCGAGCGGCACGCTCGCCGTTGCCGCCACGAGAGCGCGCAGTCCGTCGAGCCCGCCGGCCGCGGCAGCCGTCGCCGGCGGAGCCGATGCACGGTCGGACGCGCGCGGCGTCTCGGCCACGTCGAGGGCAGCGAGCACGGTGCGCTTCTTCACCTTGAGCGTGTGCGTGCGCGGGAAGTCGTCTTCGGGCCAGACGGTCAGGCCGCGAATCTGCTGGCTGCCGCTGAGCCTCGAGTTCGCCTCGCGCACGACGGTCGCTGCCTGCGAGCCGTCTTCCATCAGCAGGACGGCGTGGACACGCACGTCACCCGGCGCGCCGAGGCCGACAACCGCCGCGTCGCGCACCCGCGGGTCCTTCGTCAGCACGGTCTCGATGTCCTCGGGGTACACGTTCGTGCCGTCGGGCAGCACGAGCATGTCCTTCTTGCGGCCGCGGAGCGTCAGCATCCCCTCGTCGTCGAGCTCACCCAGGTCGCCGGTGTGGTACCACCCGTCGGCGTCGATCGCGGCTGCGGTGGCCTCCTGGTCCTTCCAGTAGCCGACGAACCGGTTCGGTCCGCGCGCGATCACCTCGCCGTCGGCGGCGATTCGCAGCTCGACCCCGGGGATCGACTCGCTCACCGTGCCGACGCGGTTGCGCTCCCGCCGCGTGAAGGTCATGACGGGCGCCATCTCGGTCGCCCCGTAGCCCTGGAGCACCTCGAGGCCCATCTCGGTCCACCTGGCCGCGAGGTCGACGTCCATGGCGGCGCCGCCGATCGCTATCGTGCGCAGGCGGCCACCGAACTGGCCGAGGACCGGCCGGAAGAGGAGCCGGCGCAGCGGACGCGGCAGTCGGCGCGCCCAGCGGTGCAGCTTCTCGAAGGTCGCGCGCTTCCCGGTCGCATCGACCTTGCGCTCGATCGCGTTGTCGAGCAGCTTCAGGCCCTGCGGCACGATCAACAGCATGGTGACGCGGAACTCGCGGAACGTGCGCACCAGCACCGACGGCTGGCGGCTGACCGGGTAGACGATGCTGGCGCCCGCCAGGAGAGGCGTGAGGAAGCCGACCGTCTGCTCGAAAAGGTGGCTCAGTGGCAGGACCGAGAGGAGCCGCTCGTTCGACTGGAGGCTGAAGACCTCGAGCAGGCTGCGCGCGTTGCTCACCAGGTTGCGATGGGTGAGCATCGCGCCCTTCGGGTCGCCGGTCGTGCCGGAGGTGAAGACGATCTCCAGCAGGTCGTCGGGCACGACCGCCGGCGGCGCTTGCGGATCCGCAGTGCGAGCCCGATCCGGGAGCTGCTCGATCAGCAGGATCGGGAGCCCGAGCGCCCCGGCCAGGCCGGCGGTCTGGGCCGATGCGAGCACGAGCTTCGCATCCGTGCGCTCGGCGACCTTGGTCGCCAGGTCGGCGCTGCTGCGGAAGTCGAGAGGCACGAGCACCGCGCCGGCGTGGACGGCGCCCAGGAAGGCGATGCCCCACTCGGGCCGGTTGACAGCCCAGATGATGACCCGGTCGCCCGGTGCGATGCCTGCCTCCGAGATCAGACGGGCGACGCGCGGCGCAAGGTGCGCGAGATCGCGGTAGCGCCAGCGCCGCGTGCGGAACGCCGGCTTCAGCAGCAGCGCCGGGCGCCGATCGTGACGCGCGGCGGCCTCGGCCAGCAGGTCGATCACAGTGTCGGCCATCGGCTCAGCCGGCCGCGAGCGCGGCGAGCTGACCCAGATGCCCGTTGCAGTCGTCGCTCCACGGCTGGTAGTGCGACAGGGCGATGGTGTCGACGTCGAGCGCCGCGAGCCGCTCGACCGAGACGCGCGCCCCGGCGTGGTCGTGGCTGAAGAACGCGCTGGCGTAGGTGAGCCGGCCACGGATGACCTGCAGGACATCGCCGGTGAACAGCAACCGAAGCCGCTCCGCGTACAGGCAGACGCTTCCCGGCGTATGCCCAGGGGTGTGGACGACGCGCATGCCGCCGAGCACGGGCAGTATCTCGCCATCGGCGATGGGGGTCGGGTCGTGCGGGGTCCGCGTCAGCGATTGGATCACGCGGCCGCGCCGGATGGCTCGGTCATCGGTTCGTTCGAGCGCCTTTCGCAGCGGCAGGCGGAGACCCGCCAGGTCGTCCGGATGGATGAGCACCGTCACGTCGGTCCGATCGCGGACGAGCTCGGTCACGCCACCGATGTGGTCGGGATGGCCATGCGTGCAGATGATGCGCTCCAGCTCGTCCAGCCGCCGCCCGATCCTCCGCAGGTAGCGCTCCAGCATCATCCGTGAGCCGACCATGCCGGCGTCGATGAGCGTCAGCCGGTCATCGGCGATGAGGAATGCGTCGGCACCGAGCATGCGGACCTGGTGCACGCGCGGTGCGATCTCCATGCTGTGCGCGATTGTACGGCCGGCCTAGCTGTTCTTCCCACTCACGTTGTTGACGGGAGCCCGGCTCAGCGGCGGCTGGCCTGCGAGCGACCAATGTGGTCGGGACCGATTGTAGAAGTCGACGAAGGCCGGCAGGCTGGCAACCCGCT
>JACCWY010000011.1 GCA_013697395.1 Chloroflexota bacterium
GTCTCGAGAACCGCACGCAGCTCGCCACCTGGGCTCGCGAGCGAATTCAGTAGCGAATCCGCGATCTGACGGATGAAGGTCGCGCAGCGCGCGCCTACGGTCGGGGCATGTCGGAAGGAGGTAACGCATGAACCCGACGGCTACCCACCAAAGGCTCGAGTCGACCTTCGGCGGCGAGCTGATCCGACCCGGCGACCCGGCGTACGACACCGCGCGCGGAGTGTGGAACGGCATGATCGACAAGCATCCGGCGTTGATCGCCCGCTGCCGCAGCGCCGAGGACGTTCGGGCCGCGCTGGCGCATGCCCGCGAGCACGACCTCGAGGTGGCCGTGCGCGGCGGCGGTCACTCCCCGCCCGGCTTCTCCACATCCGAGGGCGGGCTCGTGATCGACGTCGGTCCGATGAAGACAGTCGAGATCGACCCGGAGAGCCGGACCGGCCGCTTCGGTGCGGGGTTGAACTGGGGTGAGCTCGACGCCGCCACGCAGGAACACGGTCTGGCCGTCACCGGCGGGCGGGTGACGCACACGGGGATCGCCGGGCTCACCTTGGGCAGCGGTTCCGGGTGGCTCGAACGCAAGCACGGGATGACGGGCGCGAGCCTGCTCTCGGCCGAGGTCGTGACCGCCGACGGGCGCATCGTGCGCGCCAGCGTCGAGGAAAACCCCGAGCTCCTGTGGGGACTGCGGGGGGGAGGCGGCAACTTCGGCGTCGTCACCGAGTTCGAGTTCCGCCTCCACCCGGTCGGGCCGATGCTCTTCGCCGGTCAGATCCTGCATCCGCGCGAGGCAGCCCCGGAGCTGCTCCGCTTCTACCGCGACTTCATCGCGCAAGCGCCCGACGAGGTCGGGGGCGGCTTCGCGCTGCTGACGGCCCCGCCCGCCGACTTCGTGCCCGAGGAGGCGCGGGGAAAGCCGGCGTGCGGGCTGATCCTGGTGTACGCCGGTGACCCGGCCGAGGGCGAGCAGGCGCTTCGCCCACTGCTCGACTGGGGGCAGCCGTTGCTGAGCCGCGTCGGACCCATGCCCTACACGGCCGTGCAGGCGATGACGGATCAAAGCCACCCGTGGGGGATCAGGCATTACGCGAAGGTCGACTTCATTCGCGAGTTGAACGACGAGGCGGTGGAGGTGATCGTCGCGGAGGCCGACCGGATGCGCTCGCCGTTCTCACAGCTCCTGCTGCAGCCCCTGGGGGGCGCGGTAGCGCGCATGGACAAAGGCGCGATGGCGCTCAACATGCCGGACGCCGAGTGGGCCTGCTTCGTGTTCGCATCGTGGTGGGAGCCGCGCGGTGAGGAGGAGCACATCGCCTGGGCCCGCGGCGTGATGGAGGCGCTGCGGCCATGGAGCGCCGACACCGTCCCCCCCAACTTCATCCAAGACGAGGGAGCCGAGCGCCTGCGACGCTTCTACGGAGACGAGAAGTACGGCCGGCTGGTGGCGCTCAAGGACACCTACGACCCGCGCAACGTCTTCGCGCTGAACCAGAACATCCCGCCCAGCGCACTTCGCGTCAACCCCTACGGCGCACGTTGAACAGGAGGGAGATCCAAGGTCGCCGCAACGTCGTCTTGCCGTCAACGCGCTTCCTCGTCGCCTCGTCGCCCTGTGCGGGCTCGCCTTCGTCGTTCGGAGGAGGCCGGCGCGCGAGGCGGGTCGCCGAGTTGCCCAGCGGGAAGCGGAACCACGGTCACCGCGATCTCGCAAAGACTGCTGGCGGCTGAGAGACCGCTGCACGGTTGAGAGTGCGGGTTATCCTCTCCTGCGATGAGTGAGCCGGGGAATGCGGCTGCATCGGCGGAGCTGGACGCCCTGGTGGAGGAGTCGCACCGAGGGCTGGACGCGTTCTTCAAGGGCGACTCAGGGCCCGTCAAGCCCTTGTTCTCGCGGCGTGATGACGTCACCCTCGCCAACCCCTTTGGCCCTCCCCGGCGTGGGTGGAGCGCGGTTGAGGAGGCGATGGACCGGGCGGCGGCGAACTACCGAGACGGCGGCGCCTTCGGCTTCGCTGAGGTGTCGAGGTTCGTGACGCCTGAGTTGGCCTACATCGTCGAGCTGGAGCACTACCAGGCGAAGGTCGGCGGAAGCACGGAGATGGCAACTGTATCGCTGAGGTGTACGACGATCTTTCGTCGCGAGGACGACGGTTGGAAGATCGTCCATCGCCACGCCGATCCGATCACCGTGGCCAGATCGGCGGATTCGGTCACCGCAAGTCCCATTGGATCCGGCAGTTCGTAGCGTTCGCCGACAGGCACGCCGTGCAGGTTCTTCAGTCACGTGCCTTTCGCGACTGCGGTGCTGGCGGCTGGCGCAGCAACGACGCAGGCCCTTCGGCGATCCTGACCCGGTGGTTCGGCTCACGTGACGTCGGGACCCCTGGAAACAGTTTCAATTGGTTCGGTGAACGATGCGTTAGGCAGCCTTCTCGCCCGATGGAGGCAGCGGGCCCGAGCCCCAAGCGCGATACCTACGCCATCTGCCTCGCGTGCTGCCATCCCCGAACGCCCTCGTATGCCCGTCACCCCCCGGCTCGGGCACCCCGCCGGGGGACAGGATCGCCGTTCGCCGAGTGGGCGGGCCGTGGAGGCGCACGCCGTTCTGGGCGCGGGTCGCCGCAAATTACCCAACCACGCCGACTCATCGCGTCAGAGTATTGGGCATCCCATTTGGGCATCCATCCGTGTGGACGTCTGCGGACACTGGCGAACGGCTATGGAGTCGAAGTCGTTGAAACGCGGCAGGAATGAACGGCTGCGGACTGCTGCGAACTATCGGCGATGCCCTTTCAAGGAAGAGGTCATGGGTTCGAATCCCATCCGGGCTACAGATTTCATTCGAGAACTCGCGCGTTTTTCATCTTCTCGAGGCGCCTCGAGAGGTTTGGGCAGCCATTTGGGCAGCCATTTCAGCAGC
>JACCWY010000054.1 GCA_013697395.1 Chloroflexota bacterium
GCCGGGGTCGTCGTGGGAGACCACTTCGATGATCGGCCCGATCGCTTCGGACGCTCGCTCGACCTCGAACGCGTATCGGACGAGCTGCATCCCCATGGCGGGGTCCTTCCCACCCGGCGCCGAATCGGCGACGGTGCCGACGAAGGCGAGATCGGCGGCCTCGACGGCGTCGGCCGTGGAGAATGCCACGCACGAGCAGGCGTGGACGGTGGCAACCGGCGCGGCGAGGGTCGCGATCGCGAGGGTGGCGGCGATTGCCGATCGAGCGAGGAGACGACGCATCATCGCGGAGAGACGCTCGGCCACGCGCTCCGGTTGCAGCGGGTCGCCACGACCGCCCCCGAACCCGTGCCTCGCCGCTCGCCGCTACCATTGCCGGTCATGACCACCCAGCATACGGACACCGCCGCGGCCACGGCCGCCGCGGTCGCGCACCTGCGCGCTCACGATGCCGAGCACTTCGCCCAGCTGGACGAGTTCCTGCGCATCGAGAGCGTCTCCGCCGACCCCGGGCGCAACGACGAGGTTCGTCGCGCCGCGTGGTGGATCGCGGACGAGCTCGAGCGAATCGGCGTCGAGCGCGCCACCATCCACGAGACCGGCGCCCACCCCATCGTCACCGCCGAATGGATGCACGCCGGCGACGGGGCGCCGACCGTCCTCGTGTATTGCCACTACGACGTCCAGCCGACCGATCCCATCGACGAGTGGGTTCGGCCACCGTTCGAGCCGCGCCACGAGGACGAGCGTGTCTATGCGCGCGGAGCCGGCGACGACAAGGGACAGCTCTTCATGCACCTCAAGGCGGTCGAGGCCTGGATGCGGACCGCCGGCCGCCTTCCGGTCAACCTGCGCTTCTTCTTCGAGGGCGACGAGGAGGTCGGCTCGGAGCCGGTCGAGCAGTTCATCGCCGGCCACGCGGACCTGCTGCGCGCCGATGTGTGCGTCGTCTCCGACGGCGACACGTTCGACGATGACGGGACGCCGGCCATCGGCTACGGGCTGCGCGGGATCGCCTACTGGGAGGTCCGCGTCCACGGCCCGCGCCAGGACGTTCACTCGGGGCAGTACGGCGGCGGCGTCGACAACCCGGCGAACGTCCTCGTCCGCATGCTGGCATCGCTGACGGATGAGCGCGGCCGCGTGACGGTTCCCGGCTTCTACGATGCGGTGCGTGACCTGACCGATGACGAGCGCGCCGCCTACGCGGCCCTGCCGTTCGACGAGGCGACGTGGCGCGACGAGACCGGCGTGGCGGCCGCCATGGACGGGGAGAGCGAGCACTCCCTGCTGGAGCGCCTCTCGGCCCGACCGACCTTCGACATCAACGGAATCTGGGGCGGCTACACCGGCGAGGGTGCGAAGACGATCATTCCCGCCTGGGCGGCCGCCAAGATCTCCACACGCCTCGTGCCGAATCAGGACTACCGCGAGATCGAGCAGTCGATGAAGGCGCATCTCGCCTCGATCGCGCCGCCGACGGTGCGCGTCGACGCGAGGATCATCCACGGCGGCGCGCCGGCCATCACGCCGCTGGACCACCCGGGGATCGGACCGGCGTCGCGCGCCCTGGAGGCGGGCTTCGGCAAGGCTCCGCTCTTCCAGCGCTCCGGCGGGTCGGTGCCGGTCGTTGCGGCGCTCGACTCGCGGCTCGGCCTCAAGACCCTGATGGTCGGGTTCGCCAACCCGACGGGCAACTTCCACGCGCCGAACGAGTGGATGAGCCTGCGCAACATCCGTGACGGGATGGTCTCACTCGTCCACCTCTGGGCCGAGCTCGGCGCGATGCGCGGGTCCGACCTGCGCGGCGACTGATCCGGGGTTCATCCGTGGCCAGCCGACCGCCCGAGCCCGACCCGGAGGATCCGTGGCTGCCCCTGGGCGCCGCGTCACGCCTCGTCGGCGTCGGTCCCGACACGCTGCGGCGCTGGGCGGATAGCGGCAAGGTGCAGAGCTATCAGACGCCGGGAGGTCATCGGCGCTTCCTGCGCTCGAGCCTCGAGACGATGATCAACACCCCCCGCCGGCACCGGTACGGGATGGAGCGGCTGTCGGACTCGACGCAGACGATGGCGGGAGAGCTGCATCGGCGCATGGTGCGGACCGGCTACGCCGGTCAGCCATGGCAGGCCCGTCTCAGCTCCGAGCAGCGCGACGAGTTCCGGCGCTGGGGCCAGCGCACGTTCCAGCTCGTGGTCGAGTACGTGGCCGCGACGAAGCGGGTCGAGCGCCAGCTGCTGCTCGAGGAGGCGGAGAAGATGGGAGCCCTGTACGGGGGCGAGGCATCACGCGCCGGCCTGTCGTTGGCCGAGACGGTCGAGGCCTTCCTGTTCTTCCGCTCACCCGTCCTCGACGCCATCGTCAGCCACCTGCGCCGCCGATCCGCCGACGTCGCCGACGTCACCGCCGCGCTCCACGAGGCGAACGCGGCCATCGACGGCGTGCTGGTCGCGCTCGTCAGCTCCCACCGCGAGGGCCGCTGAACTCCGCTCGATGTATCGAGTCGTGGATGGTTGTGCTCGATCTATCGAGCAACCTTCACACGAGACCGATGTCGGGTGCGATTCTCACGATAGATCGAGAGCTGGCCCGCACGAGGTGCACACGCCGGTGCAGCTCACGCTCCCGGGCGCTCGATACATCGAGCAAACCGCACGGGGGCATCGGCTCCGGTGAAGTCCGCTCGATCTATCGAGTCGTTGACGGTCCGTGCCCGATCGACCGAGGGAGCTACTCAACGATGGCGAGCTCGGTCGAGGTGGTGTTCAGGCGCTCGCCGCCCGCGTCGGTGCAGACCACGATGTCCTCGATCCGGGCTCCCCAGCGGTCGCGGATGTAGATGCCCGGCTCGACGCTGAATGCGTGGCCGGCCCTGAGCGGCTCCTGGTTGGAGGCCACGATGTACGGCTCTTCGTGGGTCTCCATCCCGATCCCGTGACCGGTCCGGTGGATGAACGCCTCGCCGTACCCGGCCTCCCCGATGATCCCGCGAGCCACGTCGTCGATCTCGCTGCACGCCACGCCGGGCCGCACCGCCTCGCACGCCGCGGCCTGGGCCTCGCGCAGGACTGCGTACAGGGCCGCGAACTCCGGGTCGGGCGCGCCGACGAACGCCGTCCGGCTCGTGTCCGAGCAGTACCCGGCGCGCGTGCCGCCGATGTCGATGACGATCGCGTCGCCCGACTCGATGACCCGCTCTCCGGCCTCGTGGTGAGGGCTGGCCGAGTTCGGGCCGGATGCCACGATCGCGAACCCCGCCGTGTCATGCCCCTCCGCCACGAGCAGGTCGCGGACGTGGCGGCTGACGTCGGCCTCGGTGCGCCCTGAGAGCCGCTCGCCGATGATGGTCCGCATGGCCGCGTCGGCTGCCAGCGCCGCGGCTCGCAGACGGTCGACCTCCTCGGGGCTCTTGATTCGGCGCAGGGCGCTCATCGTCGGGCCCGCCTCGACGAGCTCCGCGGGGTCGAGCGCGGCGCGCAGACGAAGGGCGAACCGGGCCCACATCTGGTCCTGGAGTCCGACGCGCAGCGAGCCGGCCACGATCGTCTGGACCAGCCGGATGGGGTCGTCGGTCTCGTCCCACGGCACGAGGTGAATCTCCTCGACCAGCTCCCCCAGCGCGTGGCGGGCGAGGGGCTCCTCGAGGCGCGGCAGCAGCAGGACGGGATCGCCTTCCGCGGGGACGATGAGGCAGGTCAGCCGCTCCAGGGCAGGAGCGTGGTAGCCGAGCAGGTATGCGTAGTCCGGCGAGGGGGTGATCAGGAGTGCGTCGACGCTGCGCTCGGCGGCCTCGGCCGCGGCACGCTGGATACGCTCGTGATGGACCGACGCATCCAGTCGCAACGCGGTCCGCGCGGCGGTGGTCATGCTCGAAGCCTAACCGATGTGGCCATTGTGATGGGCGCCGCGACCGATCACGCTGGACGTCGGTACGTGAGACTCGTCCTACGCCGTCATACGGGATCGAGCATGAACAACGAATGACGTATGGACCGACGGCGCAACGTCCCGCAGCCGCTCGCGACCGCCGACCGTCGTGGTGGTGAGCGCCGATTTGCGATGATGAGGCGCAACAGCCCGCACCGCACGAGACGCACAGGGAGGCCGCCACGGATGTCGGACGCTCGGGGAGCAGCGCTGCCTTCGGTCCGCCGTAGCTCCGGACAGGGCAACCGAGGCAGCCGAGTGCGCGCCGCGGTGGTGGCGCTCGTGGGGATCCTGGCGATCGGCGTCACGGGCGCCCCCGGACCGGCACGTGCGGCGGAGCCAGCCTCCGTCGCCGCGCAGCGCCACCTGGCCCAGACAATCGGTGGCAACCCGAACGACTTCGTGCTCGTCTACGAGCGGACGTCGAACATCGAGCACAGCACCTCGACGCTGTGGGCCGCGAAATTCCTCGACCAGCGGACCGGCGAGATCCACACCGTCTTCCACGACGCCGCGGCCGGCGCCGTGGCCGGGATCCAGCTGCAATCGGAGCGGACCCACGGAGCCCTCGCCGGCCTCCCGCCCCTCGAGGCCAAGGCCGATGTCGAGCTCATCACCGAGGTCGCAGCCGGGGCCGTCGCGCGAGCCGACGCCACCGTTCCGGTCGGTGTCTGGCTCGACGTGGACGTGACGGCCGCCGAGCAGGCGGTCATGGCGCGCCATCCCGAGCTCGTCTGGGACGGCGACCGGCCGATCGTGCACGACCTCGACGCAGCACGCGCCATCCGTGCGGAGCTGGCAAATGCCGGCGGCGACGCTCGCGCATCGGCGTTCGAGCAGCTGCGGGTTGACGTTGAGGCGCTCGGCGGCACGATCGGCTACGAATCGACGAGCGCCCCGCTCGCCTACGTGGATCTGCCGAGGACCACTGTCGACGAGCTGGCCGCGCTCCCGTCCATCGAGACGCTGGGCCTCGAGCGGACCTGGAAGACGAGCATGGGAAGCGCCGGGCCGGCCGTCCAGGCGAACTGGACCGGAGGATGGGAGGACCAGGGGAACGGGGTGCGGGTGGCAGTCGTCGAGTATCACAACGTCCGCAACACCGGTAACCTGGCCGGCAGGGTCGTGGCATCGCACAGCGCCAGCGGCGCCCTCGCCTACACCAGCGGCGGCCTCGATCACCCGACCTGGGTAGCCGGTGCCATCAGCGGCGGCACCGGCGTCGCGCCCGGCTCCCTCATCGTCAGCGCGTCGACCGGCGGCGGCGGCGCGGGCGTCACGCGCGACCGGCAGATCATCGCGGCGGCGGACTGGGCCGCCAACCCGGCCGGAGGCGACGCGGACGTCATCAACGCGAGCATCGGCCAGGACACCGCAACCGGCTCGGAGGAGGCGCGACGCTACTTCGACTCGATCGTCGACCGTGGCGGTCGCCTCGCGGTCGCGGCGGCCGGCAACTTCACCACCTTCGGCCATTGGGACATCGTCTCGCCCGGCACCGCCTACAACGTCCTGACGGTGGGCGGCATCGATGATCGTGGAACGGCTGGTCGAACGGACGACCAGATCTGGTACTACCCCGGCTCGAACGGCAGCAACTACCGAGATCGGACCGACGCCTCCTGGAATCCGCACGGCGACTACAACAAGCCGAATGTGTCGGCGCCGGCTGCCTCCGTCATCACGGCCAATGGGCTCGGGGCCAGCGGGACGAGCGTGGCGAGTCCGATCGTGGCAGGCATCGCGGCCCAGCTGATCGCCCGTGCGCCCTCGCTCGCCCTCCGGCCCGAGGCGACCCGCGCCATCATCATGGCCGGTGCCATCAATCGATCCCCGATGCCCGGCGGCTCGCGCAACGAGGATCACGAGGGGACCGGCACCGCCTCGGCGCTGTGGTCCAACAGGCTGCTGACCGCCGGCGATGCGGGCTCGGGCGGCCATCGCATCGGAAGCGTCACGGCCGGGCAGACGATCGTGCAGGACATCTCGGTCGTCGCCGGACAGATGGTGAAGGTCGTGGTCGCGTGGAACAGCCGAAGCGACGGGACCACCGACCGCCTCATGGCCGACCTCGACCTGCGCGTCATCCATGCGGACGGATCGGTGACGAGCTCCCTCTCGTTCGACAACAATTACGAGTTCGTCGACTTCGCCGCGCCGAGGACCGGCAACACCCGGATCGAGATCCGCCAGGCGCGGTTCGAGGGTACGTCCGAGCGCTACGGGCTGGCCTGGGCGAAGTGGAACGTCGGCACGCCGGGGCGCATTGCCGGCTCCGACCGGTACGCGACCGCCTCGGCCGTCAGCCGCTCGCACTTCGGGTCGGGAGTGCCCGTTGCGTACGTGGCAACCGGCCGCGACTTCCCCGACGCGCTGGCCGTCGGGCCGGCCGCGGGACTCCAGGGAGGTCCCGTCCTCCTGACGAACACCACCGAGCTGCCGCAGGCGACGCGCGACGAGCTCTCGCGCCTTCGCCCGCAGCGAATCGTGGTGGTCGGGGGTCCGACCGTGGTGTCCAACGGCGTGATGCAGGCTCTCCAGGCCTACACCTCGCAGCAGGTCACGCGGATCGCCGGCGCCGACCGCTACGCCACGGCGGCCGCGGTGAGCCGGGCCTCGTTCGCAGCCGGAGTGTATGGCGTGTTCGTCGCCACCGGCCAGGCGTTCCCGGACGCGCTCGCGGCCGGTCCCGCCGCGATGGCCGCGCGTGGGCCCGTCCTCCTGACCCAGGGTGGATCCCTTCCGCAGGCGACGCGCGATGAGCTTGCGCGGCTCCGTCCGGGGAGGATTTGGATCGTGGGCGGTCCGAGCGCGGTCAGTGACGGCGTCGCACAGCAGCTGCAGGCCTATGCGCCCGAGGTACGCCGGCTGGCGGGCGCAAATCGCTACGAGACGGCGGCGGCGGTCTCCGCCGCGATCTTCGGCACCCCCGCCTCGGTCTACCTGGCCACCGGGGCGAACTTCCCCGATGCGCTGGCCGCCGTCCCGGTGGCGGGCCGCTCCCTCTCGCCTCTCCTGCTCGTCCAGGCGACGGGCGTGCCGCAGTCGACCGCCAATGAGCTCGTGCGCATGTGGCCGCCGCGGACCTGGATCATCGGAAGCAGTGGCGTCGTCGGGGACCAGGTGATCAACTACATCTACGCCCTGCTCGGAAGGCCATGAGGCGTGCGGCCATGGGGGTCGCTCTCGTCCTGGCGTTCACGGCGTGCGCGGCCCCGGTCCCGGTGCGCCCAGGCGCGACTGCGCCTCCCCGCCCGTCCCCGACGGCGACGCCCCGTGCGACGGCGTCGCCCACGGCCGGGCCAACCGACGTCGCGCTCCCCGCTCCGGGGCGGCCTTTCGATGCCGAGACCATCCTGACCGCCATGCGCGACTCGCGGCGGCCCGGCGGCGTGCCCGACCAGCTCGAGACGGCCGCGATCGCATCGGCGTTGGCCGAGGCCATCTGGACCTACGACGGCCGGCCATGGACGACGATGGCGGCGAGCGGTTCGTGCGGGGCGGAGACGTGCACGCTGGAGCTCGCCGGCGCCAGGCCGGGGAGCCAGGGCGACGACCTCTGGATCTTCGACGTGCGGCCCGCCGATGGGACGGTCGAGGTGGCGACTGCCGAGCTGCGCGGCCTTCCGGCAGACCTGCGGCCGTCGCTCGACGCCCTGGCTCGCTCGCTGCTCCCGGACGCGGCGCTGGAGGGGCTGCTCCTGACGAATGCCCGATGGCTTCCGCCCCCCGACGACGGCCAGTTCGAGCTCGCCTACCGCGGTGACGGCGAGGAGGGCTCCTGCGTGGTCGATCTCACGCTCGACGCGGCAACGCCGGCCATCGTGGGAGACCCGCCCGGAGGTTGCTGACCCTCGTCAGCGGACCTGCAGCCGGACCTCCGTGCTGGCGCCATCGGCGATCCGCCACGCTCGCAGGGCGCTCTCGGGTGTGGCGCGTGGGTCCGAGAGGCTGGCGAGGAGGTAGAACGGTTCGGGGTACTGGGCCGAGCGCAGGTCCGTCGGCGACGGCACCGCCGACGTGTGGGTGTGCGAATGGAAGATCGCGACCAGGTCCACGCCGGCGTCCTCGATGCCGAGGACGATGCGGACGAGATCGTCGGGGTGGACGTCGTATCGCAGCGGGCTGGCCTCGGCATTGCGGGCGGGATGGAACGCCGTCACGGTTCCGCTGGCGAGGTCGCCGGCGAGGAGGCCACACGCCTCGTTCGGGACCTCCGACCGGGCGTGCGCCAGGATCTGCTCGGCGATCGAGGGCGGGATGGTGAGGGCCTCGCTCACCACAGCAGCGATCCCTCGAGATCGTTCTCCAGCTCGTCCAGGTCCCGGGTCCACAGGTCGGTGGAGAGGTACTTCCACCCGGCGTCGGCGAGCAGGGTGACCACCGATCCGCTCTCCATCTCGCGGGCGACGCGCAGGGCGACCGCCACCGCCGCGCCGGACGACAGTCCGGTGAAGAGGCCCTCCTCGCGCAGCAGCCGTCGCAGGCCGATCACGGCGTCCCGGTTGCTGACCAGGAACCGATCGTCCAGGAGCGACTCGTCGAGCACGGGTGGGACGAAACCCTCGTCGAGGGAACGGAGCCCCTGCACCTGCTCGCCGGGCAGCGGCTCGGCGGCCACGACCCGGACGCCGGGCCTGACCCGCTTCAGGAAGCGAGCGACGCCCGTCAGCGTGCCGCCGGTGCCCAGCCCGGCGACGAAGACGTCGATCTCCGGTACCTGCTCCAGGATCTCCGGCCCGGTCGCCTGCTCGTGCACGCGCGGGTTCGCCTCGTTGCCGTACTGGTACGGCATGAACAGCAACGGGTCCGCATCGGCCAGGGACCGGGCCAGCCGGATCGCGCCGTTCGACCCTTCGGCGCCGGGCGAGAAGACGATCTCGGCGCCGAACAGCCTGAGCAGCTGCTCGCGCTCGGGGGTGGTGTTGTCGGGCATGACGATGCGCACCGGGTGGCCGAGGCGGGAGCCGATCATGGCCAGGCTGATGCCGGTATTGCCGCTCGCCGGCTACAGGATCGTCTGCCCGGGCACCAGCGACCCGTCGGCGAGCGCGGAGTCGATCATCGCGCGCGCCACCCGGTCCTTGACGCTGCCGGTCGGGTTGTTGCCCTCGAGCTTGGCGTAGAGCCGGACTCCGGCGTGCGGGGCCAGGCGCCGCAGCTCGACCATCGGCGTATTGCCGATGGCGGCGACGAGGTCGGGTGCGGCGCCGACCGTGGTCGGCATCGGTCTAGCGAGACCCTCCAGCCATGGCGGGCAGGAGGATGATGGTGTCGTCGACGCCGATGGCCGTGTCGAGGCCGTCGCGATATCGCACGTCCCGGTTGTTGACGTACACGTTGATGAAGCGGGAGAGCTCACCTTCGTCGGTGACCCGGTCGCGGAGGGCCGGATGCTTGCCGAACAGGTCGTCCAGCGCCTCGGCAACGGT
This sequence comes from Chloroflexota bacterium, assembly GCA_013697395.1. Taxonomy (GTDB): domain Bacteria; phylum Chloroflexota; class Limnocylindria; order QHBO01; family QHBO01; genus JACDBZ01. The sequence goes on from JACCWY010000054.1 coordinate 9,360, forward strand.
GCTGCCGGCGACGTCGACGCTGCGACTGCCGCCGGTGTTCTCGCGCAGGACGGGGGGGATTCGAACGGTGCTCACGCGTCGATTCTATTCGAGCGAGGGGTCGGCGACAGACTCAGGCGATCCTGCCCGACTCGCGGCGCCTCAGCACAGATCCTCCGTCGGGAGATCAGGCACGTGCTCCACCTCCCGGACTTCGATGTCCGTGCCCGGCCCGAGCTCCACCTCGAGCCTGACGCTGTCACCTTGGGAGCCGCCACCCTCGGTCCGATACGCCAGCTCGGTCGGATCCTGGAACATCAGCACCGACAGCGACCAGGGAGCGACTCGCGCCAGGCGATTGGCGCGGACGGCGGAGCAGCCGGGCAGCACGAAGGACCGATCGGCGTCGACCGCCACGTCCCGGATCTCCAGATCGCGGTCCGTTCGGTTGAGAAACAGGATCTCGGCGGTGAATTCGCCGGCTGCTAGGGGGGCGACGGTCGGTGACGGAGTCGGTTGCGTGGGCGTTGGCGGGAGCGCCTCGGCCAACGCAAGAATGGCCGCGAACCGACAGGCCCGGACCTCCGCCAGCCGCCCAGGCAGGTCTCCCAACCCGCTCCGGTGGAGGCCAAGGGAGTCAGCCGCTTCGTTGACGTCGTCTGCACGTTCATCGCACCAAGCCCGGTCGACAGGATCCACAGCCAGAAACTTGTCAGTCTGCTCTTCAGCAAGTGCCACAACCCCGGAGTCGCGCCAGTATCGGTCTGCAAGCCGGCATGCCAGCGTGTATTCGGCCGGATCGTCGCCTGGTGCCTCCGAGAAGGTCTCAGTGCCGGCGCGCTCCTGCCGTCCGAGACCCAGCAGCGTGATGGCCGGCGCCAGCAGCGTGTCGCGATTCTTCTCGTCGTAGCACCAGTCCCAAAGCGGATCGGGGATTCCCCACAGCTCGAACGCGAGCCGACAAGCGATCGGCCAGCGGGGATCGGTCTCGAAGGCCTCTCGGTCGTCCTCGGAGTAGAACGCCATGCCAAGCCACCGTGCTCCGGCCTGCCCCACCTGGAAGCGGGGGTTCGATGCCACGTCCGACCTGCACCATGCCTCGGCTTCCTGCCCCGCATTGGCGGGCGCCTGAGGAGCCTGGGTATCGCCAGATGTTGTGCCCCAGACGCCGGGTCCGCCGGGGATGAAACCGATCAGGACCGCAGCGAGAACGATGACCCCGACCATCGCGAGCGGAATCACGAAGGTGTAACCCCTCACCACGGTAAGACCGATGCCTTCTCCGGGGCGAACGTGACGCGTGAACGGCGCACAACAGAAACTTACACCCTTGGCACGCGGCTCCGGTGATCGCGATCACTTCGAACGCCCCGGTCCGACGCGGGGAGGCGTTACGCTTGGGCAGCCACCCAGGCACCGCTCGCCGCCGCCGCGTGCTCCACACCCTCGCCGCATGCGGGGCAGGCAGGATCACGCCAGATGCGAACCTCGTCGAAGGTGGTGCCCATGGCGTCGAGGATCAGCAGCCGTCCGGCGAGCGTCTCGCCGACCCCGAGCACCAGCTTGAAGACCTCGTTGGCCTGCAGCATGCCGACGATCCCGGGCAGCACGCCGAGCACGCCGGCGACGCTGCAAGCCGGTGCAAGCTCGTCCGGTGGCTGGGTCGGGTACATGCAGCGGTAGCAGGGGCCCTCGAACGGCACGAAGGTCGTGACCTGCCCGTCCCAGCGGTAGATCGACCCGTGGACGACGGGCTTGCGCAGCTTCACGGCCGCGTCGTTGAGAACGTAGCGCGTGTCGAAGTTGTCGGTACCGTCGACGATCACGTCGTAGCCGCCGATGAGCCGCTCGACGTTGCCCGCATCCAGCCGCTCGACGTGCTTGACGACGTTCGTCTCGGGGTTCAGCGCCCGAATCGTGAGCTCGGCCGAGTCGACCTTGAGCATGCCCACGCGATCCGCGCCGTGGAGCACCTGGCGCTGGAGGTTGGACTCGTCCACGACGTCGTCGTCGACGAAGCCGATGGTCCCCACGCCCGACGCAGCGAGGTAAAGCCCGATCGGCGAGCCGAGCCCGCCGGCACCGATGAGCAGCACCCTCGCGTCGAGCAGCTTGCGCTGGCCCTCCTGGCCGACCTCCGGGATGAGGAGGTGGCGCGAGTAGCGCCGCTGCTGGGCGGGCGTCAGGAGCTGCTTCGGCTCCTCCCAGGCGCCGCCCTGCTCCTTCCAGTGGCCGATCGGCGCCTTCATGCTGACGACGTTCGTGTAGCCCATCTGCGTCAGCCAAGCGGCGGCGCGAGCCGAGCGGCCGCCGACGGCACAGTGCAGGAGCAAAGGGGCGACCTTGTCGGGCACCACCTCGCCGATGCGCTCTGCGACGTCGGCCAACGGCAGCAGCGTCGCGCCGGCGACGTGGCCGGCGTCCCACTCGCCCTGCTCGCGGACGTCGATGACGCGGTAGCCGTCTCGCGCGAGTGCGACCGCCTCGGCGGCGTCCACCTCGCGGAAGGGGGTCTGATCGTTGCTCATGGGCATCTCCGGAGTCCTTGATGCGTTTGGTCGTTCGTCATGGCGCGGAGCCGCCGGCGAGGACCTCGGCCTCGTCCGGCCAGCGCGCCTCGGCGCCGATGACGGCGCCCTGGAGGACCTTGTACGAGAGCAGCGCGCACTTCAGGCGCGCCGGGCCGATCGGCACGCCGAGGTTCTCGACGACCTCCTTCGGGTCGAGCGTCCGAAGCTCGTCCAGCGTCTTCCCGCGCAGCTCGTCGGTCAGGATCGAGGCCGACGCCTGGCTGATGGCGCATCCGCGTCCGTCGAACGCGACGTCGGCGACCCGCTCCTTCGTCTCGTCGAGCAGCAGGGTCATGCTCATCTCGTCACCGCAGGTCGGGTTTGAGTCGGCGAAATGAAGGTCGTGGGGGTCGAGCACGCCCTTGTTGTGCGGCGCGCGGTAGTGCTCGAGGATGAAGTCGCGGTAGAGATTGTCCATTGGGCTCTCTCAGGCAGCCCTGAAGAGCTGCTGCGTGGCGTGGATCGCCTCCGTCAGGCGCGCCACGTCGTCGAGGTCGTTGTAGACATAGAAGCTGGCGCGAGTGGTGGCCGGCAGGTCGTATCGAGCCATGACCGGCTGTGCGCAGTGGTGCCCGGCGCGGACCGCGACGCCGTGGTGATCGAAGACGGTCGCGACGTCGTGCGGGTGGATGCCATCGATCACGAAGCTGACGACACCGGCGTGCTCGTCGGGCGCGGACGGGCCGAGCACGCGGACGCCGTCGATCGCGCGCAGCGCGGACCACGCTCGCTCGAACAGGAAGCGCTCGTGCGCGCGCACGTTGGCCATCCCGATCTCCTCCAGGTAGCCGATCGCGGCCGCCAGGCCGGCGGCCTCGGCGATGGCCGGCGTGCCGGCCTCGAACTTGAGTGGCACCTCCGCCCAGGTCGTCCCGGTGAGCGTCACCTTGCTGATCATGCTGCCGCCGGTCAGAAACGGGGGCATCGCCTCGAGCAGCTCACGGCGAGCCCAGAGCGCGCCGATGCCCGACGGCCCGAGCATCTTGTGGCCGGAGAGCGCAAGGAAGTCGATGCCGAGCTCCACGACGTCGACCGGCATGTGCGGCACGCTCTGCGCGGCGTCGAGGACGACGAGCGCGCCGGCCTCGTGCGCCATGCGTGCGATCTCCGCGACCGGGTTGATCGTGCCGAGCGCGTTGCTGACGTGCGAGACGGCGACGAGCTTCGGACGGCGCCCGAGGCGCCGGCGCAGATCGTCGAGGTCGAGCCGGCCGTCGTCGGTGATGGCGACGAATTCGAGCGCCGCGCCGGTCTCGGCGGCGAGCTGCTGCCACGGCACCAAGTTCGCGTGGTGCTCCATCTCGGTCGACAGGATCAGGTCGCCCGCGGTGAGATTCGTCCGGCCCCAGCTGTAGGCGACGAGGTTGATCGCCTCCGTCGCGTTGCGCACGAAGACGACCTCGCGCGGGCTCGAAGCACCGACGAAGCGCGCCACGACGGCGCGCGCGGCCTCGAAGCGCGCTGTCGCGTCCTCGCTCAGCTCGTAGATGCCGCGGTGCACGTTCGCGTAATGATGGCCGTACGCATCGGCCAGCGCCTCGATCACGACCCGCGGCTTCGGGGCCGAGGCAGCCGAGTCGAGGAACGCCAGCGGCCGCCCCGAGCGGTGCAGGCGGTCGAAGACCGGGAAGTCGGCGCGCAGCGCCATACCGTCGAAGACGTCCGGCCGTGCCTGCTCGATCGCCATCGGTCCTGCTGCCGTCTAGTGCTGCGCGACGGGCTCGGGCGCCGAGACCTCGTCGCCGACGCCGGCCGGCAGGCCGACGTGGTCGCTGACCCACTCGTAGCCGTTTGCCTCGAGCTGATGCGACAGCTCCTCGCCGCCGCTCATCACGATCCTGCCGTCGAGCAGCACGTGGACGAACTGCGGCTTCACGTAATTCAGCATGCGCTGGTAGTGCGTGATCATCAGCACGCCCATCTCGGGGGAGAGGGTCGCGTTGATGCCCTCGGCCACGTTCCGCAGCGCGTCGATGTCAAGCCCCGAGTCGGTCTCGTCCAGGATCGCCATGGCGGGACCGACGACGGCCATCTGCAGCATTTCGAGCCGCTTCTTCTCGCCGCCGCTGAAGCCCTCGTTCACGTAACGCGTGGCAAAGCCGGGATCCATGTGAAGGAGCGCCATCTTCTCCTCCATCAGCTTGCGGAATTTGGCCAGCGGGATGCCGGTGTACTTGATCGACGTCTCCCCGTCGGCGTCGGCCGGCTTCGGATGGTGGATGGCGTTGTAGATGTTGCGCAGGAAGCTGGCGACCGTCACGCCCGGGATGGCGCTCGGGTACTGGAACGCCAGGAAGAGGCCCATCCGCGCCCTCTTGTCGGGTGACATGCCCAGCGGGGTCGGCCCATCGAGCAGATTCTGCCCGCGCCAGGTGATGGTGCCGGCGTCCACCACGTAGTCCGGGTGCCCCATGAGCGCATATGCCAGGCTCGTCTTGCCCGAGCCATTGGGACCCATCAGGGCGTGGACCTCGCCCTGTCGCACGGTCAGGTCAAGTCCCTTCAGGATCTTCTTCTCACCGATGCTCACCTCGAGCCCGGAGATGACGAGTTCGTCGGTCATGCGTTCCTTGGTTCCTGCGTTGTCGTGGCTGAATGCTGCGCGGCGCGCCGGCGGCGTACCTCCGGCGGATAGGGAGGGCCGCCAGCCGTGGCGACCACCTCGGCCAGGTTGGTCGCACCGAGGGTGTCCGAAAGCGACTCGTAGACGCGCTGGAAGATCTCGTGGACGCTGCATGGCTGCGGGCGGTCGCAATGCTCGAGGTCGTCGACTCC
>JACCWY010000063.1 GCA_013697395.1 Chloroflexota bacterium
CGCCACGCGTGCGGCGGGGCCACCAGCGAGCGCGTCGGGGAAGGCCGCGCCGGTGGCGACGTAGGCCACGGGGACCCCGGGCCCGAACGCCGAGGCGCTCAGCGCGGCGGAGGTGGCGTACCGGTCCGATCCGGAGATGCGCGGGGCCGCCTTGCCAGTCGTGAACTGCCAGCCCTTCGGCGGCAGCGGATTCCCGGCCAGGTCGACGATGGTGCTGGTGAGGCTGACCTGGTAGGCGACCTCGCCGGCGAGCGGGACGCTGGGTCGCAGGGTGGCGAGCCTCGACGCAGGATCGTAGGAGACGGTGGCAGGAACCACGGTGCCGCCCCGGCGCAGCTGGAAGCTGCTGTCGCTCACGCCACTCACGGGCTCGGTGAAGGTAGCGGTCACGAGCGTGCCGTCGTACGACACGCGCGTCGCACCGGCCACCGGCCCGATGCTGGCGAGGGTTGGCCCCACGTTGTCGACGAACGTCGTCGTGAGGGCGTAGGCGCCGCGGTTGCCATTCGGCATGTAGTTGTGGACACGCACGAGGAGCCGTGCATTGGTGCTCAGCTGGACGGAGGCGCGGTCGGTGGCCGCCGGATTGTCGGCGTCGACCGTCACGATGTGGGTCCCGTCGGCGCGATAGACGTTGAGGACCGGATCGATCGGCAGCGAGCTGCGGTTCCAGGGCCACGGCCGAGCATCGAGGACCGGTCCCACGGCGATGTCGACGCGGCCGCCCACGGGAGCGTCGACGGCGAAGACGTCGACGTCGCCGGCCGGATAGATGTTCGGGCGGACCGTCGACCCGATCGCGATCAGCCGCGCGGCGGCCAGGGTGTTGTTGCCCTCCGCGGCATCCTGCCCGCCCAGCGGAATCGCGGGCGCGGCGCCTCCCACGGCGCGCAGCGCGTTCACGCGACCGCGTCCGTAGCGGTTGTCCCAGCCCGCGTAGCCGAGGTCGTCGACCGTGGTCTTGAGGCGATCAACGACCTGGGCATTCGTCATGGTCGGGTAGCGCGCCCAGATCAGCGCCACGACGCCGGCCACATTCGGGGCGGCGAAGCTGGTGCCGCTGATGTAGGTGAACCGGTGGTCGCCGGACAGGTCCTGCTCCACCGGCTTGCAGACCGCGCAGTTGGTGGTGAGGATCGACGCTCCGGGTGCGCTAACGTCGACATCGGCACCGTAGTTCGACCAGCTGCTGAACTCGTCGTCGACCTGCGAGGCGCTGACCGAGATGACCTCGGGGTAGCTGGCGGGGTAGAACGGGCCCTCGACGGCGTTGTTGCCCGCGGCGCCGACGAGGACGACCCCGCGGCCCCACGCGTAACGGACTGCGTCGTGGACGTACTGCGAGTACGGGAAGCCGCCGACGCTCATGTTGATGACGTTCGCGCCACGATCGGTCGCCCAGACGATCCCCGCGGTCAGGTCGGATGAATCGCCGGTCCCGTTCGCGTTCATGATCTTGACCGGCAGAATGCGGTCACGCCAGCTGATGCCCGCGATGCCGAACCCATCGTTCGTGTTCGCGCCGACGATCCCCGAGACCCACGTCCCGTGGCCGTTGTCGTCGCGCGCGTCGCCGTCGTTGTTCACGAAGTCATGGCCGGCCAGGACCCGGCCGGCGAGGTCCGGATGCCCGAAGTCGATCCCGGTGTCGAGGACCGCGACGGTTCGCGCCGACCCTGTCGAGAGGGCCCACGCATCGCGAACCCGCATGCGGTCGAGGGAGTACTGCGGACCGGTCTTCGGATCGTTCACGGCGACTGCGGTGGTGACCTCGTCGACGGCCAGGTGGACGACGTAGTTCGGCTCGGCGTACTCCACCGCCGGGTCGGCCTGCAGCTCGGCGAGGACGTCGGCCACCGGCCTGCCCTCCGTGGACACGAGCTCCGGCATGGCGGCCTCGGGAGCCCCGAGCTCGGCCAGGACCGATAGGCCACGCGCCTCCGCCGCCATGGGGTCGCCGGCATGGTCGCGCCACTTGACGATCACCTCTCCGGGAACGACCTCGCCCGCGGCGGGCGTCGGCTGCGGGCCTGGCTCGTTCTCACCGGCCGCGACCGGGGCGGCAAGCGCGAAGAGCAACAGGAGTGCGAGTGCGGATGAGGGGGCTCGGGACACGATATGAGGGCTCCGGTGCGCTTGATGCGAGCGGAGCCGTCGCGCGTCGACGTCCCCTCGAGGTGCACAGACCGTACGCGGCACCGAACCGATCAACGACCGGACCATGGTCGTTGGTCGCCCGGGACCGATGGGCTACGAGCCGGCCAGGAGCTCCAGCAGGCGGGGCGAGGCGGCGGCGACGGCTCGCCCGCGATGGCTGAGGCGGTCCTTTTCGGCCTCGGGCAGCTCGGCGGTGGTGACTCGGCCATCCACCACGAACACCGGGTCGTATCCGAATCCGCCCGCGCCGCGCCGCTCGCGCGCCACGGATCCCTCCATTACGCCGCTGAACAGCTCGACCTCGGGCGCCGTCGCGGTGGGGACGGCGACCGCCAGCGCGCAGACCATCCGCGCCCGTCGGTCGGCCGCATCCCCGACGGCCTCGATCAGCCGATCGGCGTCGCGGCCGTCGCGCCTCCCCCAGCGCGCGCTGCGCACGCCGGGTCCCCAGTCGAGGGCCGCGACCTCGATGCCCGAGTCATCGGCAAGGCTCAGCAGCCCCGATGCGCGCGCGAAGGCATCGGCCTTGGCCGCGGCATTCTCGGCGTACGTGAGGTGCGGCTCGTCCACCTCGAGCTGCAGTCCGATCTCGTCCGGCGTGACGATCTGGGCTGGCAGGTGCGCCAGCAGGCGCCGGAATTCGCGCTGCTTCCCGGGGTTGGCGGTCGCGAGCAGTAGTCGGCGGCTCACCCGGCCGGCTGGCCCGGCGGCGCCTCGATCGCTGTCCGCTGGAGGGCGAAGAGCTGTCGGATGCCGGCCGCGGCGAGATCGACCATGCCGTCCATCTGCTGCCGCGTGAACGCGCCGTGCTCGGCCGTGCCCTGCACCTCGATCAGCCGATCGTCGTCGGTCATGACCACGTTGAAGTCGACGTCGGCGGTCGAGTCCTCCGAGTAGTCGAGATCGAGGTGCGGCAGGCCGTTCACGATGCCGACACTGACGGCGGCGACCTGGCCGGTGGCGAGATGCGCCATGCCGTACTTGTTGAGTGCGCGGGCCAGAGCCACGTACGCCCCGGTGATGCTTGCGGTGCGGGTCCCGCCGTCGGCCTGGATGACGTCGCAGTCCAGGGTGATCGTCCGCTCGCCGAGGCGCGCCATGTCGATGACGCCCCGCAGTGAGCGTCCGATGAGGCGCTGGATCTCGTGCGTCCGGCCGCCGATCTGTCCGCGCGCGGCCTCGCGCTGGCTGCGCTCGGTGCCTGCCCGCGGCAGCATGCTGTACTCGGCGGTGACCCATCCGCGACCCTTGCCGCGCATCCAGCCCGGGACGCGATCCTCGATCGTGGCGGCGCAGATGACGCGCGTATCGCCGACGCGGATGAGGACGGATCCCTCGGCGAACTTGAGGTAGTCCGGGACGATCTTCACCGGGCGCAGCTGGTTCGGAACGCGCCCGTCGTTGCGTCGGCCGGCGGCGGTCGGGGTGGTGGTCATGTGGCTGCCGATTCTACCGGCAGCCGCCTCACGACAGTCATCGCGCCGACGAGCGCGTCGGGTGTGCCTCAGTCCCAGAGCGCGGAGATCTGGGCCGCGAGGGCCTGGGACACCGCACCTGTCCCGCCCAGGATCACGATGGTCGGTGCGTTCAACCGGCGCAGCTCATCTGCCACGACCTGGGGCAGCGTCGACGACGGGACGGTCAGGAGCGGAGCGCCGGCGCGCGCGGCTGCCGGCGTTCCGGCGAGGCCATCGGCAAAGGTGAGCCCGGTCGCGACGAAGACGGTCCCGGGCGCGTCGGTGCCGGCCGTGGCCCGCGAGACGGCGACCGCGGTCGCGTAGCGGTCGGGACCGGCCAGGCGGGTAACAACTCCGCTGGTGGCGTGGCCGCGCAGGCCGGCGAGCACGCCGTCGCTCACCACGCTGGGGCCACCCAGGAGGACGATCCGTCCCGGGCGCAGGCGCTGGAGCTCCGCGGCCGTTGCGGCCGGAATGGCCGTCGGCAGCGCGAGCAGCATCGGTCCGCCCTCACGAGCCGCCGCGACGCCACCTGCCAGCGCATCGGGGAAGTTGAGCCCCGTGGCAACGTACGCGACCGGGGCGCCCGGCGCGAAGGTCGCCGCGCTCACCGCGGCCGCCGTGGCGTAGCGATCTCTCCCGCCGATCCGGTCCACCACACCGCTCGTCGCGTATGGGCGCAGCGCCCGCAGCACGGCATCGCTCACGGCGCCGGCCGAGCCGACGACCACGATGCGCTGCGGCCGCAGCCTGGCGAGCTCGGCGGCCGCTGCGGCGGACAGCGAGGTCGGGGTCGTGAGGAGG
>JACCWY010000501.1 GCA_013697395.1 Chloroflexota bacterium
CGGTTCCGTTGCCACTCGATCCTTCCATCTGGCGGGACACCCTGCTCGAGCGGCAGACTCCTGACGGGCAACTCATCGCGGCGATCCTGTCCGACCGTCGAACGGCTCTCGTCTACCACGGCCTCGCCGCGCTCGATGACGAGACGCTCGGATGGCTGGGACCGGATCGGGAAACATTGCGGTATCTGCGGCATCAGGCGGGCGCCTTCGCAGTCTTCGGACGAAGCGTCAGGGTCAATGCGGGGCGGGTCGTGGTGCCCGGGGGGCCGGACGCCGAGGCTGCATGGCAGACGCTGACGGGAGCCGATCCCGCGCGGCCCGCAGCGTTCGTGCGGCGCCTGTTCAAGGATGGTGGGCGCCTCGCGTTCATGTACGACACGGTCGCGCATCTCGATCCGGCCCGGCAGCGCTTCGCGCTTGGCACCGCGCTGCCACCAGCGTCGCGTGCCGAGCGGTTGCGGGCGCTTCTCGACGTCTTCGAAATGGGGCGCGTCGAGTGGAACGTCGAGACGCGTCCGTTCTCCCGGCGTCCTCTCGATGCCTCCCTCGTGCTTTCCCTGGTGGCCGTCACCGAGCGTGGAGAGCCACGCGGACCAATGGCGCGTCAGATCTGGACGCGCGTCTTCCACGACTCCGAGGAGACATCGTTCTCCGAAACGGCGCCGATGGGCGCGCCGAGCAACGGTGATGCCCTCCCGGTCGACGCCGCCTGGCTGGCCGCGCGCATCTCGGGGCCGTCGTACGACGCGGGCCGCCACAGACTCGACACGCTGCTGTTCGCGCAACGCGTGTTCGGCGACGCACCCCCTGCCGATCCCGCGCTCGTTGTGACCGCGCTGCGCGGGTTCACGGCGTTTCCGGCGCTGATGCTGAGCATGGAGCGGATCGGCGCGACGTCTGCGCTCGCGCTCGTGCGAGCAGCACGACACGCGGCCGATCTCGACTCGATCAAATCAGATCAGGAGCGCGAGGCGTCCATCTTGCAGTTTCAGGCGACGATGGGGATCGTCGAGCGGGCGCAGCGATCTGGCATCCTGTCGCGCGAGGCGGTTGAAGCCATCGTCCTGTCGTTGACCTCGCTGCCGGTGACGCGGAGCGAGGGATACGAGACCAGGCTGGCGACGTGGATCCGCTCCGACCTGACGCCGCGACTGGGCAAGCCTGTCCTGGACGCCAGCGCGCCGGCAGAAGACGCCTTACTCGCGGCGATGGCGGGATCGGGGCGGGCCCGACATGCCGTGCCGGTGATCGAATGGGAAGGACAGCGGTATTCCGTGGATCCGCCGGCAGCCGAATTACGCCGCCTGCGCCGGGTACGCGAGCGGCAGGGCGGATCAACCCTTGACGCCGCACTCGCTGCGGTGCTCGACGGTAAGCCCGCAGGCGAGGGCGGACGCGGGAAAAACCCGCGTGTACTCCTCACGGAGACACTGGTCTCGTTGCTGTACGCCGCACATCTCGGGGATCCGGACGGGCAGGCCTTGCAGGCCGGCGACGTGGCGCGGCGCCACACGCTGACGACCGTCACAGGCCTCACGGCCGCGCGCAAGTCCGACGTGTGGATGTTGCCCCGCGAGCAGTTCAGCGCGAAGGGCTGGCGTGTCGGCGGATCGCTGCTCGGGCTCGAAACCGCGCTGGGACGGCTGGCCATGCGGCGTCTTGACTCGAGCACGATGCCTCTGGCGCCGCGCTTGAGCACGAACGAGCGGAACACGTTGATGCTGACCGCGGCACTCATGAATCCGGCGGCGGTGACCGACGCCACGAGAGACGAGATCGCCGCGGCGATTGCGAGAGGCCGTGCGCGCGCCACCGCGTTGAGGCCGGACCGCGAGGAGGTCGATCGCATCGCGCGCGCCGCCGGGTTGAGCGAGTGGCGCCGCGAAGCACTCGCCTGGGCGCTGACGCACGATCCGTCGACGGTCGTGTCGCGCTTTTCGATCCTCGAACTGTTCTGGCTCGGCGTGCCGCGGCCCGCGGTACGAGCAAGCCTGGACGACTGGGGCGTCGCCGTGCTGACGCTCAC
>JACCWY010000061.1 GCA_013697395.1 Chloroflexota bacterium
GCCGCGGCCGCATTCTCGAGCGCGGGTCGCACGACGAGCTGCTGCGGAACGAGGGGCTCTACGCCAAGCTCTATCACGAGCAGTTCGTCACGGAGGCCAGCGGATGACCAGCGTCCGGTACTTCGCAGCCGGCGGCTTCGAGCGGGACGAGGTGTCGGCGCTTCCCGAGCTGCTGCGGCGCGACACGGGGTTCGTGTGGGTCGACCTGTCGCAGGTGCTGCCGATCACCGCCATCGCGTCGATCTACGGCATGAACATCATCGTCAACGCCGAGACGCAGGCGACGCAGATCGTGGTCGTCATCGTCCTCATGGTGCTCGTCACGGCGGGCATGCTCGCCTGGACCAAGCGCCTCGGCTGGTTGTGATGCCCGAGCACGCGCCGAACCGGCTGATCGACCAGACCAGCCCGTACCTGCTCCAGCACGCCCACAACCCGGTCGACTGGCACCCGTGGGGCCCGGAGGCGCTCGAGAAGGCGCGGGCGCGGGATCGGCCGATCTTCCTCTCGATCGGCTACGCCGCCTGCCACTGGTGCCACGTCATGGAGCGCGAGAGCTTCGAGAACCCCGAGATCGCCGCGCTCATGAACGAGCATTTCGTCAGCATCAAGGTCGATCGCGAGGAGCGCCCCGACCTCGACGACGTGTACATGGCCGCCGTGCAGGTGATGACCGGCTCCGGCGGATGGCCGATGAGCGTCTTCCTGACCCCCGACCTGCGTCCGTTCTTCGGCGGCACCTACTTCCCGCCGGAGGACCGGCACGGCATGACCGGCTTCCCACGCGTCCTCGCATCGGTCGCCGATGCCTATCGTACCCGCCGGGCGGAGGTGGAGCAGCAGGCCGGCCTGCTGGCGGGCCACCTGCAGGCGCAGCTGGCCGTTCCGTCCGGCACCAATGACCCCGAGCGGCGCCAGCTGGAGGCCGCGGCCGCGCGAATCGGAGCCAGCTTCGACCCCGCACACGGCGGGTTCGGCGGGGCGCCGAAGTTCCCGCCGTCCATGACCCTGGAGTTCCTGCTCCGGGCGTGGCGCCGATCGGGCGATGCCGCGACGCTTGCGATGGTCACGCGCACGCTGGACGCCATGGCCGACGGCGGCATCAACGACCAGCTCGGCGGCGGCTTCGCGCGCTACAGCACGGACGCCCATTGGCTGGTGCCGCACTTCGAAAAGATGCTGTACGACAACGCGCTGCTGGCCCACGCCTACCTCGAGGGCTACCGGGCCACCGGAAACGACCGATACGCACGCGTCGCGCGAGAGACGCTCGACTTCATGCTCGCCGAGCTGCTCACGCCGGACGGCGGGTTCGCCTCGGCGCTCGACGCCGACAGCGAGGGCGTGGAGGGACGCTTCTACGTCTGGAGCCACGAGGAGTTCATCTCGGTGCTCACCCGCGCGGGCCTCGAGGAGGACGACCGCCGGGCATCGGCCGCCCACTGGGGAGTGACCGAGGCCGGCAACTGGGACGGCACGAACGTCCTCCACCGCACCGGGCGGGCTGACGTGAGCGGCGGCATCCTGGAGCGCGCGCAGGCGACGCTGCTCGATGCCCGCGCGGGGCGCACGCGGCCCGGTCGGGACGACAAGCAGCTGGCCGCCTGGAACGGGCTGGCCCTGCGCGCGCTCGCACATGGCGCGCTCGTCCTGGGCGAGCGGCGCTACGCGGCGGCCGCCGGCAGGCTGGTCGCGTTCATCGGCGACGACCTGATGCGCGCCGGGGACCGCCTGTGGCGCACGACGCGGGACGGCCGCGCCCACACCCCGGCCTTCTGCGAGGACTACCTCGCCGTAGCCGATGGGCTCCTGGCCGCGCACGCCGCGCTTGGCGATGCCGGATCACTCGGCCTCGCGCGGCGGCTCGTGGAGGCCGCGCTGGCCGACTTCTGGGACGACGACGGCGGCACCTTCGTCGACACCTCGCACGAGCACGATCGCACGGTGGCATGGCCGCGCGGCCTCGTCGACAACGCGACCCCGTCGGCGAACAGCATCGGCGCCGACGTCCTCCAACGGCTTGCGCTGCTGACCGGTGAGGGGACGTTCGCACGCCGGGCGCGGTCGATCCTTCGTGCCGTGGCGCCAGCCCTCGAGCGGCAGCCGAGCGCGTTTGGCCGGATGCTGTGTGCTGCCGACCGGCTGCTCGGCGAGCAGATCGACGTGGTCGTGGCGGGCGACCCGGCGTCGGACGAGGCCCGGGCGTTGCGCGAGGCCGCGGCGGAGCCATTCGCACCGGACCTGGTCCTCACCAGTGTTAACGAGGGGGACGCTCACGCGGCCTGGCCACTGTATGCCGGCAAGGGCGCCCGAGACGGCGGTGCCACGGCGTACGCCTGCCGGGGATACGCCTGCGACGAGCCGACCGAGGATCCTGCGCGGGTGGTGGAGCAGGTGGGTGGACTCGTCCAGCACCCCTAGCCGGCCATGAAGCTGAGGTGGACCGTACGCCGCGGGTTGTCTGCGTTCGGGTCGAGCAGCGCGATGGACTGCCAGGTGCCGAGCGCCATCCGGCCATCGACGACCGGGACGGTGAGCGACGGGGCGGCAAGCAGTGGCAGCACGTGATCGGCTCCGTGGCCGGGGCTGCCGTGGCGGTGGCGCCATCGGTCGTCGCGCGGCAGCAGCCGCTCGAGGGCGTCGAGGAGGTCCACGTCCGAGCCCGCACCGAGCTCGACGACGACGATCCCGGCCGTGGCGTGCGGCACGAAGACGTTCAGGAGGCCGTCGGCTGCCGCAACTTCGCGCAGGAACGCGGCGCACGCCTCCATCAGGTCGACGAGGGCCGGATTGTGCGGGGTCTCGACCGAGATCTCGCGGTGCTCCACCTACGGAGCCGCGTAGCTGTGCTCGCCGACGAAGAAGAGGCCGGCGCCGATGTAGGTGAACAGGACGCCGGCAAAGCCCAGCACGATCAGCCACGGCGCGATGCGTTCCCATCGGTCTCGCCGTCCGGCGACGTGGAGGTAGGCACCGAACACGAGCCAGGTGGCCGCCGCCGCCAGCTCCTTCGGATCGTTGCTCCAGTACGAGCGCCAGGCCAGGTTGGCCCAGACCGACCCGAGGACGATCGCGATGGTCAGGATCGGGAACGCGAGCAGCACGGCGCGATGTCCCACCGCGCGAGTCACCGCCGCGGACGGCAGGAGCGGGATCCGATCCCGGCTGCGGACCTGCCCGATCTCGGCCGCGGCGGCGAGGAACGCGATGCCGCTGATGGCATAGGCCAGCGCGGCGGTGCCGACGTGGATCGTCAACAGCAGCGGATTCTGGAGGGCGGGGACGAGCGGATCGATCCGATCGTCGAGCCCGAGGGCGAACACGACGAGGCCCGCCCCGAGGAGCGCCGCGAACGGCGCCAGCCCGTCGATCGGCGCACTCCGCGCCAGGAGCAGGTACGTGCCCAGCAGGGCAGCGGCGAATGCGAGGCTGAACTCGTGGAGGTTCGACCACGGTGCATGTCCGGCCAGGATCGCCCGCACCGCCAGTCCGGCGAGCAGGAGCGCGAATCCGGCGAGGACGCCCATGCCGGTGACCCGCCGCACGCTGCTCGTCGCACCCGGACCGGTGACCGATGAGGGCCCCTCGACTGTCGCGGTGGCGATGGCCGACCCGCGGCCGAGGCCGACTAGGATGGCGCCCAGCCCGGCCGCAGCGGCGGCGAGCAGGGACGCCAGCGCCAGGATGTTGAGCGTGGAAAGGAGCGTCGTCATCGGTCGATCCGGTGGTGGAAGCCGACCGGCGTCAACCGATCAGCTGAGGAGGGACGTGTCGCCGGCGCCCGTTCGGGTGCCGCATCGGTAGCAGGACGCGTCGCCAGAGCGCAGGGTTGCGCCGCAGTTCGTGCAGCCGAGCGCGAGGTCGCCCTCGCAGACGGTGCAGAAGCGCGCGCCGGCGGGGTACTGGAGCCCGTCGACGGCGCAGTACGGCACCCCGGCCGGTGGCGCCGACGGTTCGCCCTCCGGCGAGCGCGGCAGCGTCGCCACCTGCTCTCCGGATCGGCGCTCGGCGATCCCGACCTGGCTCACCCTCAGGTAGCCGATGACGAGCCAGAGCAGGTACAAGCCCAGGACGCCGGTCACGACGAGCGGGAAGAAGAGCCCGAGGCGGTCACCCCACCCGGTGCTGAGCCAATCTGCGACGTCGCGGATGAGGTCCATGGCGGGGCGATTCTAGCATCGGCTACACTCCGCCGAACACGTCAGCACACGGTTCGCGATGCCCCGCCAGCGCCTCGATCTCCGCGCTCCGCTCACCGAGCTGCACGTGCATCTCGGAGCAGCCGTCACCCCTGCCATCATGTGGGGCATCGCGCACGCGCAGGGCATCCGGCTGCCGACGAAGGACTACTGGGCTTTCCGCGACCTGATCACCGTCGGCCGTCGCCGGCGCGGCTTCCAGGCCTACCTCGACCTGTTCTCCTGGACCGAGCTGATCCAGTCCAGTCCGATCGCGGTCGAGCGCAGCGTCTACGAGGTCATCGGCGGTGCGTACCGGAAGAACAACGTCACCGGACTCGAGCTGCGCTTCAACCCGATGAAGCGCAACCGCGGCGGCGAGCAGGACCTCGACCACATCATCGCGGCCGCCGTCCGCGGCATGGACCGCGCCATTCTCGAGTATCCGCAGGTCCGCGCCGGGCTCATCTTCTGCCTCGACCGCGCGTTTCCGCCGGCACTGAACGAGATCATGGCCGCCAAGGCGATCAGCTGGCACAGCCGCGGGGTGATCGGCGTCGACATCGCGGGGCCAGTGACCGATGGCTTCCGATTCGCGGACTACGCCGACATCTTCCGCGAGTGCCGCCGCGCGGGGCTCGGCCTCACGGTGCATGCCGGGG
>JACCWY010000095.1 GCA_013697395.1 Chloroflexota bacterium
CGAGCAGAACATGCCGGTGCTTCTCGGGCTCCTGGCGGTCTGGTACGTCAACTTCTTCGGGGCCCAGACGATCGCCGTCCTTCCGTACGACCAGTACCTGGAGCGCTTCCCCGCATATCTGCAGCAGCTCACGATGGAGTCGAATGACAAGAGCGTGACCGTGGACGGCGCCCGGGTGGACTACGAGACCGGGCCGATCTACTGGGGCGAGCCCGGCACCAACGGGCAGCACTCGTTCTACCAGCTCCTCCACCAGGGCACGCGCCTCACCCCGGCGGATTTCATCGGCTTCTGGCGGACGCTCAACCCGGTGGACGACCACCACGCCCTGTTGATGGCCAACCTCTTCGCTCAGGCAGAGGCGCTGGCGTTCGGGAAGACCGCCGACGAGGTGCGGCGGGAGGGGACGCCCGAGTGGCTGGTCCCGCATCGCGTATTCGATGGCAACCGACCGTCGAACGCGATCATCGCCGAGTCCCTGACGCCGGAGACGCTCGGCCGCCTCGTCGCGCTGTACGAGCACAGCGTCTTCACCGCCGGAACGATCTGGAGCATCGACTCGTTCGATCAATGGGGCGTCGAGCTTGGCCGAGGAGGACGGCACCATCTCGCTCAACACCTACGAGGACAACGTCCACGTTCGCAACATCCGCCGCGAGCCACGGGGTGCCCTGCTGATCGATTCCAGCGACCAGCCGTATCGCTCCATTCACTTCAACGGCGAAGGGACCGTGCTCGACGAGGCATCCACTCCGGACGCGATCGCCCGGCTGTACGAGCGCTACCTCGGGGGCATCGACGCCGCGACGCAGTACGGCGAGCAGCTGGTCGCCGGCGGGAAGCGCGTCACCATTCGGTTCCGCCCTGACCGCCAGCGCACGATCGACTTCGGAAAGCTCGGGCGCTAGACATGACCGCGCGCATCCCATGGCTGCGTCGGGCGTGGGCCACGCTCACGGCTCCGATCCTCGGCCAGCGACGGCAACCACACCTCGAGAGCACCGGTCGGGACGCTTCGCCGCCGACGGACCGGCGGGTGGCGGCGCATCTGTCCACGCCGACGTCGTGCTCGACACGAGGCGGCTGGACCATCACCCGAGGCGAGCGAGACGACCCTCGGTGAGGGTGGGTGTCAGCCTGCTTACGGTCCTCGAGGCCCCGAGCCAGAGAGACTGGCACCCACGGATCGTCCATCGGCAGCACCGGCGAGGAGGAGCCATGATCGCTGAGCGGTACTACTCTCGGCGCGCATTCCTGCGCGTCTTCGGGCTCGGTGCGGGCGGCGCCATCCTCGCGGCCTGCACGCCGGGAGGCAGCCGGTTGCTGTCGCCAAGCGTGGCGCCATCGCCAACCGGCACCGTCACCTCCCCGGTGCCCACCACCAACGACCAGGCGACCATTATCGTCGGCGACGTCCTCGACTTCGAGCTGCGAGGGCCGTTCGAGTGGAACGGCGGGTCGGTGACGATGCGCCTGCACGAGGCGTTCGCCAACGGCGAGCCGGCCTGGTTCGTGCGCACCGATGCCAGCGACGCGGCCTTCGCCGAGGCGGAGCAGCTCGTGTTCGTGCCGCTTCTTGCGGCCGCGGGCAGCGTCGATAGCGGCATCGGCGACATCTATCTGTTCGACGAGGGCGCCAGCGATCAGCGCCCGGTCATCAGCTGGACCCCGAACGACGCCGGCTTCACTCCCCTATTCCGCGTGCACCGCGTGCGCGCGTCCGACGAGGTGCTCGACTCGGTCGACGCCATTCGAGCGGCCGCCGATGGAGGCAGCATCGAGGTTGAGGACACCGAGGTGATCGTCAACTACCCGCTGATCAAGTGGCCGGGCGGCGAGCTCGCGGTGGATCCCGAGGTCAAGCTGGCGCTGGCCAACGGACCGCTGCTGGAGGCCGCGGATCTCGACGCCGAGACCGTCGTCTTCAAGCTCCACCAGTGCTATCCGGAGAGCCGTTACATCATCACCGACACATCGGCGGTGCCGATGGCTCCGATGATGAGCGTCGTCGGCTCGCCGGGGACCGAAGGGCTGATCGACGCCGGCGCCACGAGCAAGATCACCGTATTCGGCAATGGCATCCCCGGTCCAGGCGCGATGGGCTTCCAGCCGGCGATCTTTCAGGCCAAGGCCGGCGACCCCGCATGGAGCCCGATGTGGGACCACTGGACGGCGGTCTGGAACGACGAGGCCGACGCGACCCTGCTCACCACCCAGGCTGAGCTCGACGCCGCGGAAGCTGACGGACGGCTCACGCTGCACCATGGCACACCGGATACCG
>JACCWY010000106.1 GCA_013697395.1 Chloroflexota bacterium
CTTCTGGAAGAGCGCCTCCGCGTCGGGCTCCGTGAGCCCGGTGCGCATGGCGCCGCCAACGAACCGGCCGCGCTCGGCCTGCATCTTGGCGTGGCTGCGGTGCGAGCCCATCGCCTTGCGGAAGATGTCGGCCTCGACCGCGGAGTAGCCGCACACCTCGATCGCCACCTGCATCACCTGCTCCTGGTACAGGATCACGCCGAGCGTGTCCTCGAGGATCGGGCGCAGGCTGGGGTGGGCGTAGGTGACGGGTTCCTCGCCGGCGCGCCGTCGCAGATATGGGTGGACCGCGTTGCCCTGCACCGGCCCGGGCCGGATGATCGCGACCTGCACGACGAGATCCTCGAAGCGCTCGGGCCGCGCCTTCGGCAGCGACTGCATCTGGGCGCGGGACTCGATCTGGAACATGCCGACCGTGTCGGCCGCCTGGATGCTCGCGTACACCTCCGGGTCGTCGTGTGACAGGGTGTCGAGGTCGATCCGCCTTCCCGTGTCGCGTTCGATGCGGTCCAGGGCGTCGCTGACCACGCCCAGGGTGCGGAGGCTGAGCAGGTCGATCTTCACCAGTCCCAGCTGCTCGACGTCCTCCTTGTCGTACTGGGTCACGACCCTGTTGGGCATCGAGGCGCGTTCGATTGGAACGAGGTCGATCAGGGGTGTGCGGGTGACGAGCATGCCGCCGACATGGATGCCCAGGTGCCTCGGGAAGCCGTCAATCTCGGCGCAGAGGGTGAGGAGCCACTGCCACCGGTTCCTCGGGGCGTGGGCCGCGGCGACGCTTTCCTGTCGAATATTCACGGGGAGACTGTTATCCAGGAATGGAGGCCCTTGGTCGTCCCCAAGTCCCAGATTTACCAAGGTTTCGGCGTCGATTTCCGCCTCGCCAGCCTCGAATTCCCCGCTTAACGGTCTGCTGGTGAATATCTGAGAGGGTTCCAGCCGCTCCGGCACGACTCGCGGCCGGCGACGCTCCTCGATCGGCATCCCGCTCTCGGGGTCCACGCGCACGAGGCGCGGCCGCCCGCTCGACGGGCCCGGCGAGCCGTTGTCGCGTGGCGTCGGCACCGCAAGCTCCTCGCCGGCGAGCTCCCCGGAGCGCGCATAGCGCTTCGTCTCCTGCGACTCGTGCCGGACCGTCGTGACCGATGCGTCGAGCACGCGTGCCCGCTTCGGCGGGACCCAACTGCCCTGGCTGACCGGCACCGGATCGAGCGTCAGGCGTGGCCGCGGGTTCCAGGACGAATCCGACGTCGGTCGCACGAGCCCGGAGCCTCGCCCATCGCGGCCGGGCGGGACCGCCGCATCGGCCATGTCGATGCCCAGCTCGTCGAAGAGCCAGGCGAACGAGCCATCCATGGCGAGGTCGCGGGCGACGTCGGTCGCGTCGCGGGTGTCGAGCGCCTTGGCGAGGGCATCGATGCCTTCGGGTGGGAAGCCGAGCGCCTTGGCCACTTCGCGCACGGCGCTCCTGGCGCGGTAGGTGACGATGGTGCAGACCATCGCGGCGTGATCGGCGCCGTACTTCGTGTAGAGGTACTGGATCACCTCCTCGCGCCGGTTGACGTCGAAGTCGATGTCGATGTCGGGCAACGCGCGCGCCTCGTTGATGAAGCGCTCGAAGAGGAGCTTGTGCTCGATCGGATCGACCTTGGTGATCCCCAGGCAGTAGGCCACGATCGAGTCGCCGGCGCTCCCCCGTCCCTGCCCGATGATGTCGTTCGTCCGCGCGAACTCCATGAGGTCCCACACGATCAGGAAGAACTCGGACAGGTTGGTGCGGTCGATGACGTCGAGCTCGTGCGTCAGCTGGCGCAGCGCGCGCTTGGTAATCGGCTGGTAACGACGCAGTAAGCCGCGATGTGCAAGCTGATACAGATATGAGAACGCGGTCTCCCCCTCCGGCACGCTGAAGCCCGGAAACCGATAGCGCTCGAACCCCAGCTCGAGCCTGCACTCGGCGCCGATGGCGGCGCTGCGCGCCATGCCGCTGGCCCACGCCCGTCGGCTGCGCTCGTCCGGCAGGGCTTCGCCGATGGCGGCCAGCTCGCGACCCGGCTTGAGCCGATATTCGGCGTTCGGCAGGAGCAGCTCGCGCGCCTCGGTGAGCGTGGCGCCATGGCGGATGCAGACGAGCACGTCCTGGAGTCGATGGCCGGTCGGATCGGCGTAGTGCACCTCGTTGGTGACGACCGTCGGGAGCCCCACCTCGTCGGCAAGCTCGGCCAGCTGCGCGGTGAGCCAGTCGTCGTCGGGTTCGAGGTGGTGGCTCAGCTCGACCGCGAAGTCGCCATCGGGAACGTGGCGGGCCCATACCCGCGCCGCGGCCAACGCCCTTTCGCGCTGGCCGGCAAGCAGGTGCCGCGGCACCTCGCCGTTGCGGCAGCCGGAGAGAACGAACAGGTGGCCTCGCGCCTCGTCGAGCGCCGCCTCCACGGTGTCGCGCTCGAAGACCGGGTACTGCTTCTCCCCGGCCAGGTGGCCACGGCTTGCGAGGCGGGACAGTGCGGTGTAGCCGTCGACGTCGCGGGCGATGAGGACGAGGTGGTCGCCCGGCGTCGGCCCGGCGTGATGCTCGCCCGGCCAGCCGCGGCTGGCATGCTCGCCGCGGAGCGGATCGTTCAGCTTGCGGCCGCGTCGCGCGAGGCGAAGCTCCTCGTCGCTGCGCGGGATGGCGAGCTCGAGGCCGATGATCGGGCGGACCGGACGCAGGCCCGCCTCGCGCGCCGCATCGGTCTCCGTCTCCTGCGCCGCCTTCCAGGCGCGAACCGCAGCATACAGGCCGGCGTGGTCGGTGATTGCCAGCGACGGCAGCCCGAGCAGGGCAGCTCGTGCGATCAGCTCCTCGGGGTGCGCGGCGCCGTCGAGGAAGCTGAAGTTGCTGTGCGCGTGAAGCTCGCAGTAGTCGTCCGGCATGTCCATCGGACGACCGATGATAGAACGTCTGTTCTAATCAGGGAAGGGTGCGCGTGGATTCCCACCGCTCGCGAGTCAGCCGATAGAGGACGTGCCGGACCAGGTGCGGGTAGGCGACGGCGTCGACGCGCGGATGATCGAAGTCGCCGGCCGGGTCGCGGATCAGCCCGATCCGCTCCATCACGCCGATCGAACGTCGGTTCTGCGCAACCGTGAACGACACGATCTCGTCGAGCCCGACATCCGCAAAGCCGAAGCGAATCGCCTCCAGACCCGCCTCCGAGGCGTAGCCCTTGCCCCAGTGCCGGCGCGCCAGCCGCCATCCGACCTCGACCATCGGGGCACCGGTGACGAAATCGGCGGGCCACAGGCCGACGTAGCCGATGAACGGCGCCACGTCCGGCGCCTCCACCGCCCAGAGGCTCCATCCCCGCTCGCGCCATCCGGCCTCGACGAGGTCGACGAACGCATCAGACGCCTCCCGCGACGTCGTCCCCTGAAGGTGCTCCGTGACCATCGGGTCGGCGTTCAGCGCGGCGAACGGCTCCCGGTCGCCGTCACGCCACCGGCGGAGGAGCAGGCGCTCGGTGCGAATCACCGGCTGCGTGGGCTATCCGCCGGCCGGGGTCAGGACCAGCTCCACGTCGATCGTCTCGCCGCACGGCACGGTGACCCGCTGGGTCACCGAGTCGTAGCCGATGTCGACGGTCGCGATGACGAACTCGCCGGACACGCCGGGGGCGGTGAAGACGCCGTCCTCGGCCGTGCGCGCCGTGCCGCGGAACCCACCGAGGTTCTCGATCTGGATGAGGATGTCGTCCAGCGGATTGCCGTCCGAATCGACCACGCTGCCGTTGATGCCGCTCGCCTCGATCTCGTCAGCGGCGCAGGCGATGGCGGAGGCCGACGCGACCGCGCTCGGCGACGGGGGGGCCGACCTGTCGCACGCGGCGAGCATCCCGAGGACCGCCACGAGGACGAGGAGTGCCGCCTGCCGCAATGCCCTGCTCGATGGCATGCGCGCCAGTATGCCCAGCCATCACGATCGTGCCAAACGCCCGTTCGCCCGTCAGGCGGGCCGCGCTGCTCTGCCGCCTCGCGCCAACATGAGCGCGGCCGGCACGGCAAGGAGCGCCAGCCCCAGCAGACCGAGGGCCGCATACGAAGCGGCGTCCACCACGACCCCGGACAGGAGGCTGGCCAGCGCGGCGGTGGTCCAGATGAGCCCATCGGCCACCCCCTGCACGCGGGTCCGCTCCGCGAGCACGAGGCCGGCGGTGAGCATGGCCGAGCCGGCCACGAACCCCAGGTTCCAGCCATACCCGAGCAGGAAGAGGGCGAGGGTGAGGAGCGCCCCGCCGTCGGGCGGCGCGACGGCCGCCAGCACCGCAGCGAGCGCCAGGGTGGTGAGGCCCGCGGCGATCACCCGAGGGCTTCCGAACCGATCGGTCAGGCGGCCCGTGATCGGCGAGAGGGCGAACATGCCGAACGTATGCGCCGACAGGACGAAGCCGACCGTGCCGAGGCCGTGGCCGTGATCGGTCAGGTGGAGCGCGGTCATCGTCATGATCAGGACCATCACCACCTGGCCGGCCACGAGCGTCACCAGGGCGACGAGGACTGACGGGTTGCGCAGCAGTGTTGCGATCGACGCGTTCGCGGTCCCCTCCGGATGCGCGCGCATGGCGGATGGGTCCGCGAGGCGGTAGGGCTCCGGACGCAGGAAGACGAACGCGATCAGGAACGCCAGTCCGATGAAGGTGACGGTCAGCAGGTACGCGCCGGCCAGTGGCGGCAGCCCGAGCAAGCCGGCGACCTCGCCCGCGGGAGCGATGAGGTTCGGCCCGGCGACCGCCCCGATGGTCGCGCCCCATACCACGGTGCCGATCGTGCTCGCCCGTCGCTCTGGCACTGCCAGGTCGGCCGCGATGTAGCGCCCGAGCTGGCCGGCTCCGTTGGCGAAGCCGGTCAGCAGGCAGCCGACGAGAAAGAGCGGGATCGAGCCGACGAGGATGGCCGCCAGCGCCAATCCCCCGCCGACCACGCCGCCCCCGATGCCGGCCAGCATCCCGAGGCGACGGCCGAATCGCAGCATGATGAACGAGAGCAGGCTGGCCGCAGCGGCGGTACCCAGCGTCGTCGTGGTCGTCGGGAGGCCGCCGGCCGATGCGCTTCCGGCCATCTCGGCCGCCACCAGCGTGCCGGCCGTGACCGCGGCGATGTATCCGGTCGTGCCGAGGGCCGACACCGCGAAGAGGGTCCACACCATCCGGCGCCGCAGCGCCGGCAGGCGAGCCTCGTCGATGCCGTCGATGCTCATGAGCCGACGTACCGCTCCAGGAAGCGACGAAGGGGCAGGCCGGTCGCTCGTTGGTCGGCCGCCGCCTCGCGGCCGATCCATCGGTAATGCCAGGGCTCGTAGCCGTAGCAGGTCTCGTCCTGGCTATCGGCCGGATAGCTCATCACGAAGCCGTACTCCCAGGCGTGCGCCGCTATCCAGGCGCCCTCGGCGGAATCGACCGCCCAGTCGCCGAACCGGCCGCTCCAGCCGGGCGACGTCACGTCGATTGCCGTCCCCAGCTGGTGCTCCGAGTGCCCGGGGCGTGCAGTGCGCAGCAATGCGCCCGCCTTGCCGATGCGCGCCGCCCAGCCGGCGAAGGTCGCTGCCTGCTCCGCGTGGGAACGGTACGCGGACTCGACGACGATCATCATCCCTGCCGACCGCCAGGCGGCATGCATCTCGCCGAGGTCTTCCGCCACGACTTCGCGCACGAGCTTCAGGCCCGAGGCGCCGTCGAGGCCGGCCGTCGCCGCCTCCACGAGGTCGCTCGGGACGTCGTCCGCGGCGAGCGCGTAGGTCCGGTCGAGGACGGCCAGCACCGGCTCGACCACCGGTGGGGCGGGCAGGTCGCGGTCGACGCAATGGTCGGCCACGAGCGCGACCGAGTAGCGTGGCACGATCGTCGGCTGTGCCGGTCGCGTCCCGAGCCCCGCGACCAGCTGCTCCGGCCCGCTGCCGGCGGGCGTGGCC
>JACCWY010000145.1 GCA_013697395.1 Chloroflexota bacterium
GAGGCGTGCTTGAGAACGGCGGCATTTCCCGCCATGAGCGTCGGCGCGGCGAAGCGGATGACCTGCCAGAACGGGAAGTTCCAGGGCATGACGGCGAGGATGACGCCGAGCGGCTGGAAGGCGACGAAGCTCCTCCTGGCGTCGGTGTCGATTTCCTCGTGAGCGAGAAACCGCTCCGCGTTCGAGGCGTAATAGTCGCAGACCCAGGCGCACTTCTCGGCCTCGGCACGGCCCTGCGTGACCGGCTTCCCCATCTCCTCGGCCATGAGCCGGCCCCATTCATCGGCCCGCTCGCGCAGGATTGCCGCCGCGCTGCGCATCGGTCCCGCCCGTTCGGCGAAGGGGGTCCGGCGCCACTCGAGATGGGACGCCTCTGCGCGCGCGACCGTCGCGCCGGCTTCCACCGGCGACATCTCGTCGTAGGACCGGCCGACGGCGCCCGTCACCGGGTTGACAACGTCGAACGCCATGGCGCAGCACCTTATCGTGATTCCGGATCTCGTGCAAACGACTTTGCGCTTTCCGCGGCCGTCGGCCTCGCCTTGCGGCCCCTCTGGGCGACCCTGTATCCTGAATCATGAGCCGTGGCCCCACTTCGCGCGTGCTGATGGTCGCGGCGGACGCCGGGGAGATTTCCTTCATCCGCTCGCATCTCGGCGGCCTCCCCACCTTCCGGCGCCTCCTCTCCGAGGGAGCCTTCTTCCCCCTCCATTCGACCGCCGATCACATCCCGGCTTCGGTGTGGCCCACGATGTACACCGGGACCATGCCGGGCGAGCACGGAATCAGTCAGCACATCCAGTGGGATCCCGGCCGCATGGCGATGCGGCGCATCACGGCCGACTGGCTCTACACGGAGCCTTTCTGGTACGGCTTGTCGCGTAGCGGGCTCGGAGTGACGGTTCTCGATGTGCCGTTCACATTCGGGAACCGCCTGCCGCCGGTCGTCGAGGTCTCCAACTGGGGCTCGCACGATCTCATGGGCCGGTTCACGGCGAATCCTCCCGGTCTCGCCCGAGATATCCGACGGCGCTTCGGCCGCCATCCGATGGGTTACGAGATCCCCGTCAACAAGGGCGCCGGGCAGCTGGAGGCGATGCGCCGGGAGCTGGTCACGGGGGCCGAGAGGAAGGGACGCCTGGCGCGCTGGCTCAGGGAGACGACCACGTGGGACCTGTTCCTCGCCGTCTTCGGCGAGTGCCATCGCGGCGGACACATCCTGTGGCACGATCCCGAGGACGAGAGCTCGCACGTGCCGCCCGGGGCGCTCATGGATGTATACCGTGCCGTGGATGCCGGGATCGGCCACGTCCTCGAGGGAATCGATACGGAGACGACGACGGTCGTCGTCTTCGCCCTCCATGGAATGGGCCGGAACTTTTCCCAGGAACATTTCGTTCGTCACGCGATGGATCGTATCAACGCCAGCTTCCGGGACCGGCCGATGGGCGGCCCGGTGACGCGGCCCCGGCGAGCGCGGCGCGAGGGAGGGGTCATGCGCCTTCTGCGTGAATCGGTGCCCCCCAGGCTCCAGCACGCGATCGCCCGCGGCGTACCGGTCGAGGTGAGGGATTGGGTCGTGAGCCGTGAGACGACGGGCGGTCTCGACTGGGACCGGACGCCGGGGTTCGCGCTGCGGTCTGACCTCCACAGCTTCGTGCGGCTGAACGTCTCGGGGCGGGAGCGCGAGGGGCTCCTCGAAGAAGGAAGCGACGCCTACAACCGTTACGTCGAGCGGCTGACCGCGGGCTTCCTCTCGCTCAGGATCGATGGGACGAACCTGCCGGTCATTCGCGATGTGGTTCCGGCGCAGCGGGTCTTCCCCGGCGCGCGGCAGGAGCTCCTGCCCGACTTCATCTTGCGGTGGACGGATCATCCGCCCGCCTCACGGGTCCAATCGGAGATCCTCGGCGAGCTTGTCGTTGCCCCCGACAGGGGCCGAACAGGGGAGCACCGCCCGGAGGGGTTCGCGCTCGTCGTGGGGCCGGGCGCGCGCGCGGGGCGGCTGCCGCCGCTCGCGCATAACCGCGACTTCCCGGGCTTCGTGACCCACCTTCTCAATCTCCCGTGACGGACCCGTCCCCATTCTGCGGCAGCTCCACCGTTTCCCCGCTCGCCAAGGCGCGGGACGCGGCA